>CALXAM010000001.1 GCA_944386285.1 uncultured Clostridia bacterium
ATGATTGCCATTTGTGGGACACGGGCAGGGTGTCGCCTGTGGGGCGGTGCCTTGAGATCTGCCTGCTGTCTGCCGGTGCCGGCCGCGCCCATCGGACTCGTCCGCCGGATTTACCTGCCGGACACGCCCGCCGGACTCGTCCGGTTCTTTTCATGCCGGTGTTTGCCGTTTGTGGGAAGCGGGCAGGGCGGCTGCTGCGGGGCGGCGGCTTGGGTTTTCACTGCTGTCTGCCGATGCCGGCCACGCCCATCGGCTACGCCCGCCGGATTTGTCCGGTTTTTTCATGCCGGTGTCTGCCGTTTGTGGGAAACGGACAGGGCGGCGGCTGCGAGGTAGCGGTTTGGTTTGTCACTGCTGTCTGCTGCGCCGATGTTCGCCGTTTGTGGGAAACGGACAGGGTGTCGGCTGCGAGGTATCGGCTTGAGTTCTGCCTGCTGTCTGCCGATGGGGGCCACGCCCATCGGACTCGTCCGGTTTGCCGATACCGGTGTTTGCCGTTTGTGGGAAGCGGGCAGGGTGGCTGATGTGGGGTGTCGGCTTGGGTTTTCACTGCTGTCTGCCGATGGGGACATGGTGCAAAGAATCGGGTGGCGTGTATGTGCATACTTTACGAGTGGTTCAATGGATCGGTGTTCGTTTTCGATGTGTCTTCTTTTCCTGAGGTGCCGGTCGCCACGCCGTTCAGCCGCTCAATCGAAGCCGTCTTTTTTTGAAGCGTGCGGAATGAAAGTCTTATAAACGTATCACGCATCGCGGAGAGCGAAAACGGCGACACGGGCGCTGTGATCGGTATGCCGAACGACGTCTTGGCGCACACGTTTACAAACAGCACAAGGCTGAATAAAATAATTCCGTAAAGACCCATGCTCATCCCCACGAGAATGAAGAAAAAGCGCAGTACGGAGATCGCCTCATAAAGCGGCGGCACCACGAATGAGGCAATCGCCGTGGTGGCGACGATCATCACCATCGGCGCGCCGATGAGTCCTGCCGTCACCGCCGCGTCACCGATGACGAGCGCGCCGACAATGCTCACTGCGTGTCCGATCGGACGCGGAAGCCTGAGCCCCGCCTCGCGCATGATCTCATATAAAAAGTGGATAATCAGCGCCTCGATGCCGATAGGAAACGGCGTCGTTTCCTCGGCGGCGGCAATGTTAAACAACAGCGCGTGCGGCAAAAGCTCGGGATGAAACGTGCTCACCGCCACATAGATGCCGGGCAGCAGGATACTGACAAAAAACGAAACATATTTAATGATACGGACAAAGCTTGCGTAAAACGCACTGTGCGCGTAATCGTCAAGGCTCTGGAAATTCTCCGTAAACAAGCACGGCACCACAAGCGCAAACGGTGTGCCGTCAATTAAAATCGCGACACGTCCCTCCTGAATTTTCGCGCACAGTACGTCAGGGCGCTCGGTTGTGCTCACGTCGGGGAACAGCGACCACGGTGTTCCGCTTAAAAACGGCTTTAGATAGCCGGAAGTCAGCACCACGTCGAGCGAAATCGATGAAAGCTTGCGCTTTAGCTGCCGCAGAAGCGATTTTGACACGCGGTCGGTCATGTAGATTAAGCAGATGTCCGTCTGACTGACGCGTCCGACCGGAAACAGATCGAACTTTAGCGACGGTGATTTTATGCGTCTTCGTACCATCGACATATTGATACGAAGCGGCTCGGTGAAACCCTCGCGGCTGCCGAGCTCGTTTACCTCCGCGCTCGGTTCGCCCACCGAGCGGAACGAAAATCCCTGCATACCGTAGGCGCAGGCATACGGGATGTTATCGATGAGCAGTACGACAAAGCCGGACATAATCATGCGGAATACCTGCTCGCAGCTGCAGACGTGGATCGTGTCGGCGGCAAGTACGGTTCGGTTTTCGATATAGTCACAAATGTCCTGCGGCTTTGCGTGGGCAGGGAACCGATGGGACAACAGCGGCTCTAACAGCATTTCGGACATAGTTTGCAAATTCACCATGCCCTCGATCATCAAAAAGGCGGCAGGGACGCCTGCGATCGTGATTTCACGTGTCAAAAAGTCCGAGGAATTTGAAAACATGGCGCGCAGCGTCACCATATCGTCTGGAAGGCTTCCGGTCAGCCGGTGTTCGTTTGGCTGCGGCTGCGTGCAGTCTTTTGTCATTGCGTTCTTAAGCGCGTCAATCCGTCCTTTCACCGATTCAAACATACAAAACATCCTTTCGTTGTCTATTAGTATGAACGGCTTTTTGAAAAAACATTCGCCTAAACTTCAACTTTCCCTCTGTTCGGAACGAAAAAAGCGTGATATAATATATTTGTATTGCCGTCTGTGCGAAAACGATTCCAACGCAAATTTCGGTGACGGCTTTTTAGGAGGACTCCCATGGATGTACGGGAACAGCAATTTATCAATGCAAGAAAAACAATGATAGAACGTGCCTTTGGTCGGATGAATCCGATGCAGAAACAGGCGGTATTTCATGTAAACGGTCCGGTTTTGATTTTGGCAGGTGCAGGAAGCGGCAAGACGACGGTGCTCATTAACCGCATCGCCTATTTGCTGCACTACGGAAACGCGTATGAGGAAACCACACCCGACCCGTTTACAGACGAGGAGCTCGCGTTAGTAAAACGGGCGGCAGACGGCGAGCAGGTGGACACGCAGGCGCTTAACGCGGCCATGCACCTGCATCCGGCGGCACCGTGGAATGTGCTTGCGATTACATTTACAAATAAAGCGGCAAACGAATTAAAAGAACGGCTGCTCACGATGCTCGGCGAGGACGGCATGCGCGTAAACGCCGGAACGTTTCACTATATCTGTCTGCGGATTCTGCGCCGTGAGATCGGTGCGCTCGGGTATGCGTCGAACTTTACCATCTATGATACGGACGACAGCCTGCGCGTAATTAAAGACTGCTTATCCGAGCTTTCACTTGACGAGAAGATGTTCCCGCCCAAATCCATGCTCACAAAAATCAGCCGGGCAAAGGACAGCCTGCTTAGCCCCGAAGCGTTTTTGAGCGAGAACGAAAGCGACTTTAAACTGCGGATTGTCGGCAACGTGTATGCGCTGTATCAGAAAAAATTAAAAGAGGCGAACGCGCTCGACTTTGACGATATCATCTGCATGACGGTTCGGGTGCTCGAGGCGGACGAAGACGTCCTTTCCCACTATCAAAACCTGTACCGGTATCTGATGGTGGACGAGTATCAGGATACAAACCACGCGCAGTACCGGCTTGTGAGCCTGTTATCCGGCAAATATCAAAACCTGTGCGTCGTGGGCGACGACGACCAGAGTATTTATAAATTCCGCGGTGCGACGATTGAAAATATCTTAAGCTTTGAAGAGGAATTTCGTGACGCGAAGGTCATCCGCTTAGAGCAAAACTACCGCTCGACCCAGACGATTCTGGACGCCGCAAACGCGCTGATTGCGCACAACAACGCGCGCAAGGGCAAAAATCTGTGGACCGAAAACGGACAGGGCAAACCGGTGATTTCATACCGCGCGGTCGATGAAACGGGCGAGGCTTCGTATGTGGTGCGCCAGATCGAGGACTCGGTCGCGAAGGGATTAAAGCTTTCGGATAACGCCGTGCTCTACCGCACGAACGCCCAGTCGAGCGCAGTCGAGCGGCAGCTTGTGCGCGCGGGCATTTCCTACCGCATCGTGGGCGGTACAAAGTTTTACGACCGCAAGGAAATCCGCGACGTACTTGCATATTTGCGCGTGATTGCAAATCCGTCGGATACGGTGCGCTTAAAGCGGATTATCAACGAGCCGAAACGCGGCATCGGGGATACAACCGTTTCGCACGTGGAAGAGATCGCGTCGCGTGTGGGCGAGTCGATGTTTGACGTGATGAAGCAGGCGGGCAGCTATGCCGTGCTTGCCAAAAAGAGCGCGCCGCTCGATACGTTTGTTTCGATGATCGAGCAGCTGCGTGACTGCAAAGAAGAAATGCAGCTCGAAGAACTCCTGGACGCCGTGATGGAGCAGACCGGCTACGGCGATATGCTCGCATCGCAGGGACGCGAGGGGCAGACAAGACTTGAAAACGTCGCGGAGTTAAAATCGAGCCTTATTAAATATGAAGCGGAAAATCCGGAGGGCGGCCTCGAGGGCTTCCTGGAAGAGGTGTCGCTGTTTACCGACCTTGACAACTTAAACGAGGACGAGGACCGCGTGATTTTGATGACGATGCACTCGGCGAAGGGTCTTGAGTTTAAGCAGGTGTATGTTATCGGCATGGAGGAAAATCTGTTCCCGAGCTACCAGTCGAGCACTTCGGACGCCGACTTGGAGGAGGAACGGCGGCTTGCCTATGTGGCGGTGACCCGTGCGAAAGAACGGCTCTATTTGCTCTCGGCGGCACAGCGGATGCTGTTTGGACATACCTCGCGGAATCAGCCGTCGCGGTTTTTACGGGAAATTCCGGAAAATCTTTTAGAACAGCACGACGATGCGGTGCGTGCGTTTGCGGCGGCGCAAAACCGTCCGGCAAAACCGAAACCCACCTATACGCCGGAAATCGGCAGAAGCGTGGGCATGGGTGCAAAACAGCAGCCGGCGTCTTCGATTTCGTACGGCGTGGGCGATGTGGTTTCCCACAAGGTGTTCGGCCGCGGCGTGGTTGTGTCGATGACGCCAATGGCGAACGATACATTGGTCGAAGTGCGGTTTGATACAAAGGGCGTCAAAAAGATTATGGCGAACTTCGCAAAGCTTACAAAGATCGACGGATAAACGTGAAGAAAACAAAACTTCCCTAAGGAACCGCAGCGCAAGCTGCAAGGAACAGGCGCAAGCCGCGAAGCTGCGCAAGAGGGAAACGAAACTCCCTTAAGGAACCGCAGCGCACGGTGGGGAGACACGGCGAGGCTGCGGGGAGGCCGCGGGGGCCGCGGAAGCAGGAAAAAAACATCCCTAAGGAACCGCGG
>CALXAM010000002.1 GCA_944386285.1 uncultured Clostridia bacterium
TCCTCGATAGTTTTGGGTTAGGTTGGCAGACCTTTTCCTTTACTCTATCGGGGAGTTCTTTTTTTGTCCATAGCTATAAGCTCTTTATCCACTGGCACAGCCAGTGGTTGTTTAAGCAAAACAAAACCCCCGGATGAAAGATCCGAGGGTTTTAAAAAACATATCAGTGTTGATACAAATTATTTATTTGTCGTGCGTTTGGATACAAACAGTCCTGCGCAAGCAAGTGTGAGCAGTATGCCGGATAACAATAACCAATGGTTCTGATCACCTGTATTAGGACTTTGGGTTGCATCATTGGAATCATTGTTTTTCACAAGACCGTTGATTGCATTTTCAAGGAGCTTTGCATATTGATCCACTTCATGCTGTTGTGTGATGTTTTTATCCCAGTCAATCGAGTCAAGCACATTTTGCAGTGTATTGACACTGTCTTTTGTATATGCATCCAAGTCTTCTGGGATGGTTGCAATTAAATCATTGATGTGAGAATAATCCGCGTCTTTGTAGCTGAGTTGTGCGATTGCATTCAAAATATTCTGTGCCATCTGGTCTACCTTTTCTTGGTCTTCTTTGGAAAGATCTCTGACAACAGCGCTGAGTGCATCTGTAACCAGTTCGAAGTTTTCATACAGCGAGGCATCCAGTTTATTTGCCAGTTCGATTGCTTCGTCTACTTTCGAATAATCCGCAGTCGAAGTGTCTGTGACAGCCGACAGTTTTGCGATAAAATCAATGTCGGTTTTGAACGGAAGCACACGATAGTTTGCAGTTTCGCTCGCACCGTTTGTCCAGATCGCATAACCACCGTCATATTCAGTTGACTGCCAATATCGAAGACCAGTTGATTGATCGAAAATCAGCATGATTTCTTCATCAATTCCAACCAAAACAGGTGTTTCAAATACATATGTTGCTTTGATGCCTTTTTTAGAAGCGCTGACATCATATTCTTCAGATAGCTCTTCAGAATAGGTTGCGGTTGCAATTTTTTCGATCGGGTAGTTAAATGTTTCGCCCGATGCAGTCGTGAACGAATAGTTTGAATTGTATAATGTGTCGGTATCTGCCGGAACATCTTCAATGTTGTATGCATACAATTCTTTCGGAACGCGTGTGGTATCAAAAATGAACACGGTAAATTCTTTCAGCAGTGCGTATTTTGTACCTTCGGGAATTGAGCCGGTACCTTCCATGCCCTGCATAAACGGTGTGATAGACTGACCGATGTAGTGTGCCCAGCCGGTCTGCGTTGCAGAGTCTGTTTTCGCAATGGTGAATTCGTTTGTTTCCTCATAAGTGGTCGGTTTGGTGTCGGTTTCTTGCTCCGTTTTGTCAGCAGGAGTGTTTGACAGTTTTGCACCGCTTGCGACAAAGCGAACTTCACTCAATCCGACGGTGCGCATATCACCATAATTAGATTTAAACACAAATTTGACAAATCGTACATTCTCTTGATCGAGATCTTTGATCTGTGCTTTGAGTTGTGTACCTGTTGTATGTTTGTCAAGCGTAATTGTGCCGGCATCATGGAAGACGGCGTCACTGACTTTTGCGTCACTCGAAACAAGCACTTGGATTTCTTTTGCACCTTGTGTTGTTCTATCTTCGTCCGCGGTTGCTTCGCCATATTGCCAAATCAGTGTCTGGCTCAAATCAACGTTTCTGCCAAGATCGAATGTTATGGATTCTTGACGGTCTGCAATCTCTTTTACTTGTGATTTATCGCCTTCATACAATCCGTTTTCTTTCACGCCGAGATACAAAGAGTTCCACATACCTTCAGCTGCGGATTCGTATGAGCCGCTTGCATGAACAGCGTTTTCGTCAACTTTTGTCTGGCCATTGTAGCCGATGATGCCCGAACCATCGGTCAGCTGTGTAGCGAAACGGCCGCCCCAACGCTCTTCTTGTGTCGAATATGCAGCAACGATCGGAGTGATAATTTCGCCCGGCGCATATTCTTTTGTTTCATTGTTGAATCTTCTTTCAAATTCAAGTTCTTCAACAAACGTATTTTCACCGTCTGTCAGATAATCGTCTGTGTACGGAGAATAGCTGGTGTGAGAAATGGTATTTTCTTTGAAGTTGAACTCCATAATGCGCAGATAACCGTTTCCACCTTTTGTGCTGCCCTGATAGTCTACCAGATACTGATTTACTTCCAAGCCGTTTATATTGGAACGTACGATGTTGAATGCGCCGTGATCATGACCGTTTGCAGTCATGAAAATTTGATCATTTTTTGCAATGAAGTTATCAAAAATGTACGCGGGAGATTTTCCGCCGGATCTGACATATGGTTTGGTTGCCAGTGTGCCATCCGGACCAATCAAAGTGTGAGTAGCGAGAATGGTGGGTTTGCCCGGGTTCTCATCAATGATGCTCTGCGCCCAGTCAAGATCTTCTTGACTGGCATCCAGATTTAAAAACAGTACAAGAAAATCGTATCCGCATGCGGAGAAAGTATATGCAGAGTTTAATTCATTATCGGAATGTGCAATATATCCCGGGTTATCCTGCATTCTTTCTTTTCCGTAATTTTCAATGAATTCTTGATTGTTGTTGCCGATGTCATGGTTACCGATGGTGATGCCGTACGGGACGTTATTCTCATCCAGTACGTCCATTGCAGCATCTGCGTTTTCCCATTGTTGCGGTGTGTTTCCGTCAACAACGTCGCCCAAGTGCAGAACAAATTTGATATTTTCTTTTTCAAAATTATCTGCTAGCCACTGTGTCTGAGATAAGAAGATTTCCGGATAGTGACTTGAATACACCTGTGTATCCGGCATCAATACCAGTTTAAAGCTCGTTTCCTCTTCTTTTGTTTCCTGTGCAGTCACATTGATTGTACTAATGGTGCAAATCAATAATGTGAGTGCAAGAAACAATGCACTGATTCGTTTTAACATGTTTCTCTCCTCATTTCTTGTGAAAATTCTTTTGATATTATATTGACAAAATATTAAATGTTCGATTGGTTTGACGAAAAAAACATGTTAAAAAATAATGGAATATTCTGTAAAAAAGAACGTATTTAAAGCAAGAGATCGACCTGCTAAACAAAAAAGGGTATGTTTTTGTTTTTTTAGGTGTGCTATATAAAAAATGCTCTTGTCAAAACAGACAAGAGCATTTTCATAAAATAATACATTTATTTTACAAACAAATCTTTGTTCGGACGCTCGCCCATGATCAGGAGAAGTTCGCCGCCTTCCATCATCTGTGCGTGGCTAAACATCGGGGCAGTCAGCGGTTTGCCGTTTAAAGAAGCCGACTGGATGTATTTTGCTTTTCCGGAAGCGCCCTCTGCAACGACAGTAAAGACCTTTCCGTTTGGCAGTGTCAGTTCGACACGGTCAAAAATCGGACTGCCAAGATCGTAGTTGCCGCTTGCCGGATTGACCGGATAAAAGCCCATTGCGGAGAATGCCATCCAAGCACTCATTGCGCCGCCGTCTTCGTCGCCGCAGATACCGAGCGGGGAATCCGGGAACCAGAGGTCGATGATCTCATGGATTTTGCGCTGTGTTTTGTATGCTTGTCCGCAATAGTTATATAAATATGGGATATGGAAACTCGGTTCATTGCCCATGCAGAACTGTCCCATTAACCCGGTAGCATCCGGGTACTGCATTAAGAATGTCGATTTGAGTACGTCATCATACTGTTCGACGAACAGGTTATCGAGTTTCGCTGCGAATTTGTCGGCGCCGCCCATCATGGTGATGGTGCCCGGAATATCATGCTGTGCGGCAAAGTTATAAATATATGCGTTATTCTCCGCAAAATATTTTCGTCCGCCCTGACCGCCGCAGAATTTCGGATTATATTCTTTTGTAAACGTACCGTCCGCTTTTTTCGGATGCATAAAGCCGGTTTCTTTGTTATAGACGTTTTGATAATTCAGTGCGCGCTTTAAGAAAAATGCAGCTTCATCATGGCGTCCCAGTTTCGCAGCGAGCTGTGCAACGCACCAGTCATCATAGGAGTGTTCGATTGTAACTGCAACCGACTGACGGTTTTCGAATTCATGAACTGCGGAGCAGGTTTCTTCTTCATCTTCCTCAAGTCCCGGGAAGAAACCGTTGTCATAATAGCACTTGGTGAGTTCTTCGGCTTCACCGTCACGCCACGGGAGCATCGTGCGTTTGGTTGCGTTCTTGTAAGCTGCTTCATAGGCGAGTGGCAGATCGAAGGAAACGCCTTTTGCAGCAGCTTCCGCAAACAGGGAAACGGTGTGATGGCCAATCATACACGGAACGTTGCCGCCAAGATATGGGAAGCGCGGCAGCCATCCGCTCTGTTCGTACATTTTAAGATAGGACCACAATGTGTCTTCATGTACTTTCGGTTCCAGTAAAAGCTGGAGCGGATGCATTCCGCGGAACGTATCCCAAATGCCGTCGTCACAGTAATAATCATGACCTTCACCGTCATGAATGTTTCCGTCAAAACCTTTGTATTTTCCGTTCACACTGTAATTGTGCATTCTGGAAACGGCGCGGTATACAGCGGTGTAGAAGGAACGCAGATGCGATTCGCTTCCGCCGGTTACGCGGATTTTGCCAAGGACATCATTCCATGCAGCGTTGCAGGATTTTCTTACTTCGTCAAACGGCTGATCGAGCAATCCGCTGTTTGCACATTCACAAAGACTTTCCATGGAAAGAGATGAAAGTGCAAACGAAATGGTTACTTCATGGGAAGAAAAACGGACAACGACTGCTTTTGTCGGTTCTTTGATTTTCGGGCGATAATCCTGCGGTGTTTCAATATCATACGCTTCAACTGATTTTGCACCTTCTACTTTGAAAACAGCGCCCATGAATGCGTGCCGTCCGCCGTTTTGTGCGCCTACCAAATACAGGTTGGAACCTTCCTGTTTATATTGCGTGCAGTGTTTGGTATAAAATACAACTGTCGGTTCACATGACTGTGGAAATGTAAAGGAAAAGACACCCACATTTTTGTTTGCTGTATGACGCGCACAAATATCGAAGTCTTCCAGTAAAACTTCATAATAGTCAGGACGTGTGGTTTCTGTGTCATGGTCAAAGATGCTGGCTGTTTTTTCATAATCCGGTGCACCGGCAGTATAGGCGGTCGGCATCACTGCTGTGCATCCTGCGGAAAATCCAAAAATTTTGTCGGAATTATAGCGGTCTTTCATGCCCGGACGGAACAGCGGTGCAACAACGGCAGCGCCGTGCGGGGAAAGTACGCTCGGTGAAGTGGAAGTCAGCAGATGGCCAATCGTTCCGATGTTTGTGTCTACATATTTGGTGTAGTCCATCATTCAAATATCTCCTCTCTTTTTTGCAATTCACCCAAAATACGAATTGCTGAACTTGTAATTATGATAGCGCAACAAATCTAAAAATACAAGCGGCATTTTCAAATTTTTATTTGAAGAAAAGAAGGAAAAAATAATTATATTCTTTTGATATAATTGCGCAAATGGGGAGAGTTAGGGATTTCTTTTGCTTTTTTGTATCTCTGTTCGTTTTTCTATACAAATTCTGTGCAAAAGAATCGGTTTGTTTTTTTGTGAAAATCTTTGTATTCTTTTTTGTTTTATGTTATACTATAATCGAAAGTATGTAAAGGAGCGAATGAATTGGAAAAGTACATGATTCACGGCGGCCACCGTTTGGTTGGCGAAGTTGAAATTAGCGGCGCCAAGAATGCGGCTGTTGCCATTCTTCCAGCAACCATCCTTTGTGATGAGCCTTGTGTGATCGAAAATATCCCCAATATCAGCGACGTTTCTAGCATTGTAGACATTTTAAGCGAAATGGGTGCGAAAATCACCGTTATCAATAAACATACGCTGCAGATTGATCCATCTGCAATTAAAACACCGGAAGTCCCGTATCAAATGGCAAGACGTATGCGTGCGTCAAGCTATTTTATGGGTGCGCTTTTGGGCAAATTCCACGAGTCGAAAGTGCCGCTTCCCGGCGGATGCGATTTTGGCGTGCGGCCGATTGATCAGCATTTAAAATGCTTTTCTGCATTGGGTGCTGCGCATGAAGTGGAATCAGGTATTGTTGTGCTCAAAGCAGACAAGTTAGTCGGTGCACATGTTTATTTCGATGTGGTGACCGTTGGCGCTACAATCAACGCAATGCTATGTTCTGTGTTGGCAGAAGGGCAGACCATCATTGAAAATGCGGCGAAAGAGCCGCACATTGTCGATCTTGCGAACTTTTTAAATGCAATGGGTGCAGAAGTGCGCGGTGCAGGCACCGATGTGATTAAAGTGCGCGGTGTGACCAAACTGCACGGAACCGTTCACAATATTATTCCCGATCAGATTGAAGCGGGAACGTATATGGTTGCAGCTGCGGCAACACGCGGCGATGTTCTTGTGCGCGGTGTGATTCCGAAGCATCTTGAGTCTATCACATCAAAGCTTCAAAGCATTGGTGTCACGGTGACGGAGTTTGACGATGCGATTCGTGTCACAGGGGACAAGCCATATGTGAAAACAAATGTGAAAACTATGCCGCATCCTGGTTTCCCAACGGATATGCAGCCACAGATTGCAGTGTTGCTTTGTCTGGCTGAGGGTACCTCTCTGCTTACAGAGGGTGTTTGGGATAACCGGTTCCGGTATGTGAATGAACTGCGGCGTCTTGGCGCGGAGATTTCCGTGGATGGACGCGTCGCAATTATTGAAGGACCTAAAAAATTATCGGGTGCGCCGGTAAAAGCAACCGATCTGCGTGCAGGCGCGGCAATGGTGATTGCCGGTCTTGTTGCGGAAGGTGTCACAGAAGTGGAGGACATCAGCCACATCGAACGCGGATATGAAGATATCGAGCACAAGCTTCAGCTGCTGGGCGCTGATATCAAAAAAATTGTTGTACCCGATCATGAGATCGCAAAAGCACTGTAATCGTATTGTTTGATGCAAAAGAAAAGGGGTGCACTGCACCCTTTTTTGTGTTGACATCTAAAGGAGAAGTTTGACCTATGCCGTTTTGTTATCCTCTGTGTTCCTCTTCCAAAGGGAATGCAACGTATCTGGGAACCCGTGAATCGGGAATTCTTATCGATATCGGATTATCGGCGCGTCAGCTTTTTTCAAAACTTTCGATGGCTTCGATTGAGCGGGATGCGATTCGTGCCATCTTTATCACTCATGAGCACAGCGATCACGTGAAAGGGCTTCCGATTGCCGCAAAACAATTACGTGTTCCAATCTACGGTTCACGAAAAACGTTGGAGGCATTGATTCAAAAAGATCTGATCCCTGCCGGTGCAACAGTTTGTGAGATCAAACATAAATCAGCGGAGTTTGCAGGGATGTCTGTTTCTGCGTTTCAAACGCCGCATGATGCGGTGCATTCATTGGGATATCGGGTTACACTGCCCGATGGACGGTATGTGTGCACCTGTACGGATTTAGGCTATGTAACAGGCGAGATTTATGATCGATTAAAGGGCAGTGAGCTTGTACTGCTTGAATCGAATTATGATCCGCAGATGCTCGAAGACGGACCGTATCCTTCGTACTTAAAACGGCGCATTGCTTCTTCGAACGGTCATCTTTCCAATGAGGACTGCGCGGATACGGTTGCGTCTTTGTTTGCGGACGGGACCACCCGCTTTTTACTCGGACATTTAAGTGAGCAGAACAATCGGCCGGAGCTTGCGTATTTTAAAACGGTTTCCGCACTGACAAAAGCGGGTGCCGTTTTAAATGAAGATGTTTCCCTGATGGTTGCGCCGCCGCACAACTGCGGCAAAGTGATTTCGCTTTGATAGAGGAGAACACAGATGTTAACGATTCGGATTGTCTGTATCGGAAAATTGAAAGAATCCTATCTGCGCGAGGCGCAGGCAGAATATGCAAAACGTCTTGGCGCGTTTTGTAAGCTTGAAATTTTAGAGCTCAGTGAATATCGATTGCCGGATAAGCCGAGTGATGCGCAGATTCAAAAAGGACTTTTGGAAGAAGGAAATCAAATCCTCTCAAAACTTTCCGGTGTTTGTGTGCCGCTTTGCATCGAGGGAAAGACGATTTCATCTCCGGCACTTGCGGAAAAGATCAGTTCCTTTGCCAATGGCGGTGAGAGTACCATTACATTTGTGATTGGCGGATCTTTTGGACTGTCCGAGGAAGTCAAGCAGCGCGGTGCATTCAAGCTTTCGATGTCGCCGATGACGTTTCCGCATCAACTTGCGCGGATTATGCTGCTTGAGCAGGTTTATCGTGCATTTCAAATTCAAAACGGCGGAAAATATCATAAATAAATGAAAAGCGCCCGGTGTTCGGGCGCTTTTTTCTCTTTTTTCATGTTATGTAGCGCTGCGTTGAACGCCTGCACTACAAACAGCGGCAGGTGCGGCAGCTGGCAAGTTGAATACGGTTTCCACTGTTTTGCTGCTGACAGACGGCGAATAGATAAACCGGTCGAGATGACCTTCTTTCAGATGATAAGAGAGTGGTGCGGGCGGTTCGTCGCTGTCAAATGTGTCCACAAGAATCAGTTTTACTTTCATCCGTTCAGGAATCAGGCTTTTGATAAACACACTCGCATGCTGTCCTACTTTTACCCCCTCTTTGCACTCGGCAAGACCGGCAAGGTTTGGTGTCAGCTCAACGAATACACCATAGCTTTCAACAGAACGGATAATTCCGCCTACGGTTTCTCCGGGCGAGAATAACGCGGCATTTTCTTCCCATGTGCCAAGTAATTCTTTGTGAGACAGTGAGGTTCTTCCGTCCGGTTCAATCGCACGTACGATTGTAAAAATATTTTGTCCGGTAAAAAAACGGTCACGCGGATGGCTGATGCGTGAAACAGAAATCGCGTCGATTGGCAGCAGTGCGATCACACCGCATCCAATGTCAACAAAGCAGCCAAATGATTCCATGTGCGTGATTTTTCCGCGAATAATATCACCGGGTTTGAGCGATGAGAGATAATGTTCCTTGCATTCTTCCTGTACTTCTCGTCTGGACAGCAGTGCATAAGGACGGAATTTCTCATCTGCACGCACATCTGTGATTCGAAAACAGACCGGTTTGTTTACTTTTGATAAAATAGCGATATCACGCGTTGTTCCCTCACGAATGCCGATGGCGCATTCCTCACGTGGAATCATTCCTTTCATGCAGCCGAGATCAACAATCAGGTTGTGGTTCGCATCGCAGACAAGTGCGCGGGATTCTAAAATTTGACGGGAGAGCATAGCGTCACGCACAGATGCGATGGTGTGAAAATTTGCGGCAGATGCGCATTGGGTTCGATATCCCTCAGGCAGATAGGTTGCCATATTTTAAAAGCCTCCTCTTTTTTGGTTCGATACCAAAGTGTATGAGGCATATTCACGGAATATTCGTTTTGGACACGGATTGTCCGCCGCAGGACAGTAAAATGGATTCTGCTGCCGAGGCATAACGCGGCGCAGTTTTCACAGAGACTGTTGCGTGAACATTCGCTTTTTGTTCGGCGACCAGATGATCGTGTTTGGAAACTGCATGAAAGTTAAACGTCTCGGGGATTACAGGAAGCGAGCTGTAGGAAAGAGAAGAATAGGGAACAAAAAAATCTGAGAACGGACCGTCCTGTGGAATCTGTTCTTCGTTTTGCGCTTTGATCGAAAGCATATCGCAGGGGACTGCTTGTTTAATCTTTGAAGCAGCAATGAGCGCTTCATCTTCCGATTGAAAAAAAGCCGAAATATAGTGATTCATAGAAATACTCCTTTTTAACAAGTTCTCTTTGGAGTATGCCCACAGCGGCGCAAAGCATGCAGGGAATTGATGGGCAAAAGAACAGGAACGAAAACAGGAATGTTCATACAATCCGTTTGCTTTTTTTATAAAAAACATGATATAATAAAATAATCAGAAAAAAGGAGTGAAACAGCATGGATGTTCAGGTGAATGATATCCTTTTGATGAAAAAGAATCATCCGTGCGGGGAGAACCGGTTTCTGGTTTTGCGTACCGGTATGGATTTTAAACTCCGGTGCTTAAAATGCGGACGGGAATTGATGGCGCCCCGCAGCAAAATTGAACGTCATATTAAAAAGATCGAACGCGGCTAGCAAACATGTATGTTCAATCAAATGAAATACATATTTGGAGGATGTTCGATGTTTGAAAAATTGACGCTGATTGAAAAACGATTTGAAGAAATCAGTCATAGAATGATGGATCCGGCGGTTTTTGATGATCCGGCGGTCTATCGTGATCTGACGATTGAGCATAACGCACTGTCGGAGATCGTTTCCTGCTTTGGTGAATATAAGAAAGCGCTTGCACAGTTTGAAGAGGCAAAGGAGATGCTTTCTGAGGGTGGACTTGATCCGGAGATGAAAGCGCTTGCATCTGAGCAGCTTGAGGAGAGCCGAGAGGAAACCGCACGGCTGAAAGAACAGCTGCAAATTTTGCTTTTGCCAAAAGACCCAAACGATCAAAAGAATGTAATTGTTGAAATCCGCGGCGGTGCAGGCGGAGAAGAAGCGGCATTGTTTGCCCATTCGCTGTTTCGAATGTATTCGATGTATGCACAGTCGCATCAGTTTACGATTGAAGTGCTCAATTTAAACGGTACAGAACTGGGCGGTGTGAAAGAGATTACGTTCAGCGTAAGCGGTGCAGGTGCCTATTCGAAATTCAAATTTGAAAGCGGTGTGCATCGCGTGCAGCGTGTACCGGAGACCGAGTCACAGGGACGCGTGCATACATCTACGGTGACGGTTGCGGTACTGCCCGAAGCGGAAGAGGTCGATTTTCAGATCGATCCTGCTGATTTGCATATCGACACGTTCCGGTCGAGCGGTGCAGGCGGCCAGCACATTAACAAAACAGAATCGGCAATCCGTATTACCCACATCCCAACCGGTACGGTTGTCGAGTGTCAGGATGAGCGGAGCCAGTTTAAAAATAAAGAAAAGGCAATGAAGGTTCTGCGTTCAAGACTGTACGAACAAAAGGTTGCCGAACAGAATGCGCAGATCGCATCAGAGCGGAAAAGCCAAGTGGGAACGGGCGACCGAAGTGAGCGAATCCGCACATACAACTATCCGCAGGGACGGCTGACCGATCATCGGATCGGGTTTACGTCTTATCGGCTTTCAGCGATGCTTGACGGTGATTTAGACGAGCTGTTTGGTGCGTTGATCACAGCGGATCAGGCACAGAAGCTTGCATCTGCCGAGCAGGAGTCATAAGAAAATTGGAGGAAGAATGTGTATGGAAACGAAGGTATTGCTTCCAACCAACGAAAATATTGCATATGCAGCACATCTGATTGAATCCGGCGAGGTTGTCGGAATGCCGACGGAGACTGTGTATGGTTTGGCAGCGAGTGCGTTTGACGAAGCTGCTGTTGAAAAAATTTTTATTGCAAAAGGGCGTCCGCAGGATAACCCCTTGATCGTTCATATTGATTCGGTTACGATGCTGCCGATGCTGACAAAACGTGTGCCTGATATTGCGAAAAAGCTGGCACAACGGTTTTGGCCGGGTCCGCTTACCATGATTTTTGAAAAAAGCGATCTTGTCCCGCTTGCTGTGACTGCCGGCCTTTCAACGGTTGCAGTACGTTGCCCGTCTCATAAAGTAGCGCAGGCGCTCATTCGTGAGTCAGGACTTCCGCTTGCCGCACCGTCTGCCAATCGGTCCGGTGCGCCAAGCCCTACAACTGCAAACCATGTCTATAATGACTTAAACGGAAAAATTCCGGTGATTTTGGATGGCGGTCAGTGCACCTATGGGTTGGAGTCAACCGTCGTTTTGGTCAAAGAGGATGCGGTGGTTCTGCTTCGTCCGGGTGCGGTGACTGTGGAAATGCTCCGCGAAACAGTGCCGCATGTGACGGTGGATGATGGTGTCCTTCATGAGGTGAAAGCCGGTACCAAAGCGCTTTCCCCGGGGATGCTGCACAAACATTATTCCCCGCAGACAAATGTGATTATTTTGGACGCCCCGCTTTCTTCGTTTGTTTCGTTTGTCAACAGTCACGCAGATGAGCGGGTGGGCGCGCTTGTCTTTTCCGGAGAAGAATCAAAGCTTAAGGTGCCGTGTGTGACATATGGTGCAGCCGATGATCCGATGATGCAGGCAAAGCTTCTGTTTGGCAGCCTGCGCGCAGTGGACAAACTTGGCGTTGATACCATTTATGCACGGATGCCAAAACGCGACGGAATGGGACTTGCGATCTATAACCGGCTGATTCGCGCAGCAGGGTTTGAGGTGGTGCGGCTGTGAGCAGACCGTGCATCATCGGATTGACCGGTCAGACGGGTGCAGGAAAGTCGGCGGCATCTGCACAGCTTTTAAAAGAGGGTTTTTTTATTATCGACTGTGATCGTGTGGCCCGACAGGTTGTAAAACCGGGAACAGACGGCTTAAAAGCGATTGCGGCTGTCTTTTCGAATGACATTCTCTTTCCGGATGGTTCCTTAAATCGCAAGGCACTCGGAAAATGCGTATTTTCTGATCGTGCGGCACTTCAAACGCTCAACGAGACGATTTTTCCGTTTATTCGCATAGAAGTACATCGGCTGATTGAACAAGCAGCACGTGACGGTCACGATGCGGTCATTTTGGACGCACCGACCCTGTTTGAAAGCGGGATGAATGAGGAATGCGCGTTGATTCTCGGCGTGTGTGCGGATGCGGCGCTTCGCAAAGCCCGCATCATGGCGCGCGATCAGATCGATGAAGCAGCGGCGCAGGCGCGTATGAATTCACAGTATCCGGAAGCGTTCTTCCGCGCGCATTGCCAAGTAATTATTGAAAACAACAGCACCGAAGAACAATTTGTGAGAAACGTACAGAATGCAGCAAATCAGATCAAGGAGTGGATTCATGGTTGTTCACATTCGTAAAAGTATCATTATTGTGAGTTTGATTGTTCTTGTCATTGCCGGCGGGATCTGTACGCATTTCGGGATTCACTGGTTTTATCGTCAGAGCTACCCGACGCCGTATGCGTCGATTGTGCAAAAATATGCGCAGATGTATGAGATTGATCCCTTGTTTATTTATGCCGTGATCAAAACAGAGAGTGATTTTGATCACGATGCGGTTTCAGAAGCTGACGCCAGAGGACTCACACAGGTGGCTGAAACAACCTTTGACTGGATCAAAGGAAAATTAGGAGAAGAAGATACCGTTTTTTCGGATTTGTTTGATCCGGAAGTGAGTATTCGATACGGATCTTATTTTCTCCACTATCTCTATGAAGAATTCGGTTCTTATGAAATGGCGGCGGCCGCCTATCATGCAGGACGTGGCGCGGTTTCCGGATGGGTGGAGGATCCGTCCCTTTCCCATGACGGAGAATCGCTTCATACGATTCCTTCGGCCGCAACAGCACATTATGTCAATAAAGTGATGCAGGCATATGAGAGGTATACTTCTCTGTATCCGGATGGGATTTCGTCTGCGGATCAAAAATAAAAAGGAGATTATTTTTATGGAAAACAAAAAAACAGAAGCACAGCTCTTAAAAGAAAAGCTGTTTATGGAGAGAAAACATGGCGCTCTCTTGCTGAGCGAAGCGGAGCTTTCGGAAGTACAGTCGTACTGCGAAGGGTATAAAGCGTTTTTGGATGAAGCAAAATCAGAGCGTGAAGCGGTAACCCGTGCAGTTCAGATGGCGGAAGAAGCAGGCTTTGTTCCGTTTGTACGCGGAACAGCATACCAGCCGGGCGATAAGGTGTATATGAATAATCGCGGCAAAGCAATTATCTTTGCGGTGATTGGCACAGAGCCGGTTGAAAACGGTGTGAATCTGATGACCGCACACATCGATTCTCCGCGTCTGGATTTGAAAGTGAACCCACTGTATGAGGATAATGAAATCGGCTATTTTAAAACCCATTATTATGGCGGTATCAAAAAATATCAGTGGACAGCAATTCCGCTTTCTCTGCACGGCGTGATTATCCGTGCGGATGGCAGCAGTGTAACAGTTCGTGTTGGTGAGGATGACGGTGATCCGGTGTTCTGTGTAACGGATCTTCTGCCTCATCTGGCTGCGGATCAAGTAAAACTTTCACTGCATGAGGGCATCAAAGGCGAGCAGCTGAATGTGTTGATCGGTTCACATCCGTTTTGTGACGACGAGGCAAGCGAGCGCGTGAAACTGAACCTCATGAAAACTTTGTTCGAAAAATATGGAATCGTCGAAAAAGATTTTCGTGCAGCAGAGCTTGTTGCTGTTCCGGCATTCCATGCAAAAGATATCGGATTTGACCGCAGCTTGATCGGCGCGTATGGACAGGATGACCGTGTGTGTGCATATACTGCATTTTCTGCATTGCTGCAGGCAAAAACACCGCGCCGTACTGCAGTTGTTGTCATGGCAGACAAAGAGGAAACCGGCAGTGAGGGTACAACCGGCATGAGCGCTGCATATCTGCCAAACTTCTTAAAAGATCTTGCAGAGTGCTTCGGACAAAACGGTCGTGTGCTGATGTCCAATTCCAAATGTTTATCCGCAGATGTCAACGCAGCGTTTGATCCGAACTTCCCAGAGGTCAATGAACCGCGCAATACCTGCTATGTAAACTACGGTGCAGTCATCACAAAATATACGGGTGCACGCGGCAAATCTGGTACATCGGATGCGTCGGCAGAGTTTGCAGGTGAGATTCAGCATTTGATGGATCAAAATCATGTGCTGTGGCAGACTGGTGAGCTCGGTAAAGTTGATCAGGGCGGCGGCGGAACGGTTGCATTCTGCACAGCTGCGCTTGATATTGATACGATTGATATTGGTGTTCCGGTACTTTCCATGCATTCTCCGTTTGAAGTAACTGCGAAGATCGATGTTTATTCCACTTATCGTGCGTTCTGCGCATTTATTGCTTCGTAAAAAATAAAAAGCATAAAAGGCTCTTGCATGTGATGTGCAAGAGCCTTTTGTGATATTTTGTGATATCTAGTTCAAACAAAATACATGATTTATTAAAATTATTGTAGATTTTTGCCGAACTGCATAGTATAATGATAGTAATTTCAAATACCAAGTAAAATGGTATGAATGAGAGAATGAGAAATGATATTGGAAAATAGCAGGAGGGGTTTCGATGGCAATGATTCAATGTCCGAAATGCGGAGAGTGGATTTCGGATCAATCGGGACAGTGCATTCAATGTGGATATGTGTTGTCGCCGCAAATGAATGATCAGGGAAAGTGCCCGAAGTGTGGTGCTGAGATTCAAGAGGGAATGCGTTTTTGCAGCAGATGTGGTTGTCCGCTTTTGGCGCCAAATTATCCGAATGGTGATGATCAGCCGCAGCAGCCGGTTCCGCCGCAGTATCAACAATCGGTTCCCCCACAGTATCAGCAGGTTCCACCGCCGTTTGAACAGCCAAAAAGAAAGTTTAAGACGAAATATCTTGTGATCATTCTGATTGCTGCTGTCGTTTTGATTGCTGGTGTGGTAGCGGCTGTGCTCGGCGTTCAATACGTACAGGAACAAAATCGGCTCAAGCTAGAGGAAGAGAGCAGACAATATGCTGAAGAAGTGCGCAAACAATATGCAGACAATTTAAAACGAACGGTCAATACCATGTTATTGGGTGCTTCTCAATCGGAGGATGCGGGAAATCTGATTAAACAGGTTTGGTATAACTCGATTTATGAAGAAGAGGATGAAACGACCGATCCATATACAAAACCTGACGGCTACTTCTTAGAAGACTTTAATGACGCATTAAATAATCTGTTCAGTGACTACGATTTCAATATAACGCTTGACACCATCGAGCGAAATCAGGCGGAAGTAGATGCGTTAATGAAACAAATGAGTGATCCGCCGGAAGAATATGAGGAAGCATACGAAGATCTGAAAGAATTATATGATGCGTATTTGGAATTGACCAATATGGTCATTAACCCGGTTGGAAGTTTAAAAACGTTTTCTGAGGATTTTAACGATGCAGACACGGAAACAGCGAAATGTTTAAGCAGAATGCAGATGTATTTGGAAGAATAATTGTTTAAATCACAGATGTGTTTGTGAAAAGTGGCTTTATAAAAAAGACCCGGACTCTTAAAAAGAGTCCGGATCTTTTTTTATTCCACACCGATTAAGTTCCCGTAAACACCCGGCCAGCTGTTTTCGATGACCATGGCACCCGATGTTTTCTTATAAAAATCAACAGGACCTGCATCGCCGACGATACAATAGCCGTATCCCTGTTCACGCATGTCGAGCAGACATTTTAAATAGAGTGCTTTGCCAACCCCTTTGCCGCGGGTGGACTCCAAAACACCGGTTGGACCAAAAAAGCCGCGTGCAGTTGCGTCATAGCAGGCAAATCCGATCACCTGTTTGTCTTTGACAGCAATAAAGCAGGAAGCAGGCGTATTTAAGATTGCTTTTGTTGTTTCACCGGCCCATTTTTCGTTAAACTGTTCGCGGACAAATGCGACAATTTCATAAAGGTCGGGGCTCATTGCACGTTTTATTGTGATCCCTTCCTGTTTGAGTGATGCGATCAGCGCGTCACAGGAATAATCACGATTTAAGTTTACAAGCATGTCTGGCATAGAAGAATCCTCCTTGTGATCAATATGTACTAATGCGGTTATATCATATTTTTTAACAGAAAGCAAGAAAAAGAAGGGGGGATTTTCCTGTCAAAAAAACAGGATTGCACTTGAAAAAAGAGTCGTTTTTCAGTACAATAAAAACTGTATAGGTATGACAATACGCAGACGGAGGAATGCTGCATGAAATATACAGAACGACTGATGATTGATTTGAAACGCCTGGGGATTCAGCCAGGCGATATTATCCTGGTTCATTCTTCAATGCGCGCGTTCGGTGTTCCCGAACTTCGGGCGGAAGAAGTGATAGAAACACTCATGGAAATCCTTACGGAACAGGGAACGCTTCTTGTTCCTGCGCTCTCGTATGAGACGGTTACCAGAGAGGCACCGATCTTTGACATTCGTGAAACGAAAAGCTGTGTAGGTGCGCTTTCGGAATGTTTCCGGACAAAATACGCACAGTATCGCAGCGTGCATCCGACACACTCGGTTTGTGCATGGGGAAAATATGCATACAGTATGACTGTTTGGCATGCGCTGGATGAAACACCGGTGGGACCGCATTCTCCGTTTTGGCAGCTGCCGCTTCTTCATGGAAAAATTTTAATGCTCGGCTGTGGACTCAAACCCAATACCTTTATGCACGGTGTGGAAGAGATGGCACGTGTGCGATATGCGGTTGGCCGGCATCCGTGTTTGTATACATTGACAGACGGGAAAAAACATACCGTACGGAAAATTTATTATCCGCACGCGTTTGGCTCTCTGATTCAGCGGTATGACCGACTCTCAGAGGTTTTAAAGGAGCCTGACCTTCATTTAGGAAAAGTACTTGGGGCAGATGCGTACTTAATTGATGCGGCAGCTGCTGCTGAGGCTGCAAAAGCAGCGATTCGTCAAAAAGAGCGCTTCTTTGTTGATGAACCATCCGGAAACGGAGGACTTCTGTAATGAAAAAGAAACCGAATATCCTGTTCATTTTGGCAGACGATCAGCGATTTGATACGATTCATGCACTGGGAAACGAAGAAATTCACACCCCGTATCTTGACTGGCTTGCAGAAACCGGAACAGCATTTACACATGCACATATTCCGGGCGGTACGTCCGGTGCGGTCTGCATGCCGAGCCGTGCGATGCTCAATTCCGGAAAAACGTTGTTTCATTTGTACGGCGCGGGTGAGGAGATCCCCGCATGTGATCGTACCATGGGGGAGCAGTTTCAAAAAAACGGATACGAAACATTTGGAATTGGAAAATGGCATAATGGAACGGCTTCCTATGCACGCAGTTTCTCCGGTGGAGATGAAATCTTTTTCGGCGGAATGTGGGATCATTGGAACGTTCCCGTGAACGCATACCATGAAGATGGAAAATATGATCATGTGGTGCGCACAACACCGAATTTCCTGCACTGTAATCATCCGATGGATACGATTGCAGAACGCATTACAGCCAGCAAACATTCAACGGAGCTGTTTACCGATGCAGCCATTCACTTTATTGAGCAGCCGCATGAAAAACCGTTTTTCATTTACACGGCGATGCTTGCGCCGCATGATCCGCGGACGATGCCTGAGGAATTTAGAAAGATGTATGATCCGGAAAGTATCTCGCTGCCCGAGAACTTTATGGAAGCGCATCCGTTCGATTTTGGCATTGATCCTGCAATCGGAGAAGATCGAGATGAAAACCTTGCTTCTTATCCACGCACAAAGCAGGAGGTGCGCCGTCATATCGCGGACTATTATGCAATGATTTCCCATATTGATGCAAATGTCGGCAGAATGATTGATGCATTGCGGCGGACTGGTCAGCTCGAGAATACGATTATTGTGTATACGGGTGATAATGGCTTGGCAGTCGGTCGTCATGGGTTGATGGGAAAACAAAATCTGTACGATCACAGTATCCGTGTGCCGCTTTTGTTAAGCGGACCTGGCATTCCGGCTGGTGCACGGCGGGATGCGTATGTCTATTTGATGGATGTATTTCCGACGCTTTGTGAGCTTTGTGGAATTGAAATTCCTGCATCAGTAGAAGGAAAAAGTTTTCTGTCCTCGATTGAACAGGGAGTATCTGCGCGCAAGACCCTTTATTTGGCATATACGCATTTGATCCGCGGAATAAAAGATCAGCGGTTTAAATTGCTGCGTTATAAAAACAATCCGGATTGTACACAGCTGTTCGATCTGGAGAATGATCCGAATGAGATACACAATCTGTATCATGAGGAAGCGTATCGCACGGTACGGGATACATTGGAAGCAGCGCTCGTAAATGAACGAGATATCTATGAGGACAATCCCGATCATCGATATACACGTGCATTTTGGACGGAATAAGCGGTCGCCTTTTTGCATACGTATGCAAAAAGGGGCGGATTGTAATGACAGCAAATTTTACTTCGTTTAAACGAAAAGAGATTATCAATGTAGTAGACGGTATGAAAATCGGCTTTGTTGACGACATTTTGTTTGATGCCGAAAGTGCTCAGGTGCGCGCAGTTGTTGTGTTTGGAAAACTGCGTTTATTTGGGTTGCTTGGCCGGGGCGCCGATTTGACGATTCCGTGGAACGAGATTGAGAAGATCGGAGAAGATACCATTTTAATCCGCAGTGATTCGCTTTGCACAACCGAAAAGAAAACGAAACCCAATTTTTTTGAACAGTTGTTTTCCTGATCGATTGCGGAGAAGGAAACGAAAAAACAGAAAGGAAAGGCAAATGGCAAAGGAAAAAAAGAAACGTTCTGTGATTTTGAAGATCATTACGGTACTTTTGGCGTTGATCTTACTTTGTTGCGTCACATTTGTGATTTTAGTCAACTGGATGGATCTGCGCTCCAGGGAAGAGGGAACAGCGCCCGGAATGTTTAAAACCGGGTTTATTCCGATTACAGCTGATGTAAACAATGAGCCCTTTTATCGCGGAGACTTACTTCTGATTTCACAAAACGGGCCCTATGAAACGGGAGATTGTGTTGTATTTGAAAACGTGATTGATGCATCGACAGAAGAACTGACCGATGGCCGTTTTTTAATTGGACGGATTTTATCGGTAGAGGGCGGCGACTTTCAGGTGGTTACACGCTCTGAATCTCCGCAGATGGTTACCGTGAATCCGGAGCAGGTATATGGTACAGTCACCTATGTGATGAAAGGTGTTGGACTTCTGTTTGATTTTGTACGAGTTCCGCTGGGATTTTTCATTGTCATCCTCACGCCGTTTCTTATTTTGATTCTTTGGATTTTTGTGCTTTCGTTTTTGGCACATCGGCGTCGTATCAAGGAAGCAGCACAGCTTATTGATGAGGAAGAACCTGTCCTGCCAACGGAAACAATCAACAGTAGTATTCCAATGACAGAGGAATCGGTTGACTTGATTGGAAATGCGGATCGGGTCGATCCATTCAGAAAAGAACAGCAAGAAAAGCAAACGGAAGAAAAAACAGAAGAAAAGAAAAAAGCGTCTGTTTTTGCACCTTCACAACCGGACAAGAAACCGGAAAATAGAGAATCCAATCAACCTAAAGAAACAAAGCCAGAACAGCCGGAGAAGCTTCCGCAACAAAAAGAAACTGTGCAGCCAAATGAAACACAACGAACCGCAGGGCAGGTTGTCTCTGCTGTGCAGCCGGCATCTTCTCAAACAGTAAAAACAAAAACAGAAACAGCGACAGAAACGGGTTTGCCGAAACGCGCGTCACAGCTTTATTATGAAAAAGAAGTAGATGCGATTTTAAATGAACTGATGGCTGAAATGAAACAAACGGAAGAAAAGACAGAACAAATATATGCGCAACCGGCACCTCAGCCCAAAACAGTGCAAGAAGAAGGAAAGCGGCCGCTTTCTTCTCCCAAAACAGAGCGGCCATCGTTTTTGAATATGACGACGGATGAGATCATTGAACAGTTTACAATGGAATTGGAAGAAGCACGGTTGCGTCCGTTGGATGAAGATCAAAATCAGAGCAAGTAATGATCTGTGTAGAAAATAAGGATAGGAGTGTAATATGAAAAAAAGAGTGCTTTTGACCGCTGTGCTGGCGGTCACTGTGCTGTTTGGCGCATGTAAGCCTTATGTGCCGAATGAACTTTCCTGGTTAACGGAATCAGAAGAGATTATGGAGTCGCTTGAGGAACAAAGTGAAGAATCACAGATGCCGATGGACGAGTTAATGGACCAGATTGAATCGGCAAATGATGCCGCGTCGAATCAAGAAAATGGTACCTCAGAGGACGCGCAGTCTGGTGCGGAATCTTCAAAGAATGGTAGTACGGCGGGTTCGTCATCTTCACAAAATTCGTCCTCGTCAGGTTCATCCAGTACAGGGGGCTCATCCTCGTCAAGCGGTGGATCGTCAAGTGGGGGAAATTCGTCTTCGTCAGGCGGCGGATCGTCAAGTACGGGGGGCGGTTCATCCTCACAGACAGCAACCATGCGCGGTGTATGGATCTCTTATCTTGAGCTCGCTGAATTTGCAGGTTCGTCACAATCTGCATTTACAACAAAGATTGCTTCCATGATGAAAAAATGCAAGCAGGAGCAGCTGAATACTGTTTTTGTACAGGTACGTCCGTTCGGCGATGCGATTTATCCGTCTAAACTGTTCCCATGGTCAAGAACCGTGAGCGGTCAAACAGGAAAAGCGCTGTCGTATGATCCGCTTCAGATCATTGTAACCCAGGCAAAAGCACAGGGTCTTTCTGTTCACGCATGGATCAACCCCTATCGTCTGATGGATGATACCAATATGAAAAAAGTAGATGATTCTTATGCGATTGGTAAATGGTATCAATCATCCAACCGCAGTAATTATATGGTGAATGTGAACGGAACATGGTGGCTAAAACCAGGAAACACAGAAGCGCGTAATTTGATTGTAAATGGCGCGAAAGAACTGCTTTCTAATTATGCGATTGACGGGATACATATTGACGACTATTTTTATGCAGCATCTCCGTCAGTATATGGCGACACAACTTCACAGGCGAAAAGCTATAATACAGCGCTTGTAAAGGCGTTGTATCAGGCCGTAAAATCGGTGCGCAGTTCTGCACAGTTTGGTGTAAGTCCTGCCGGCGGATTCCTTAAAAATAACAGTGTGCCATCTTCTGATATTAACTATCTTTCTACAGATCTGGCGCTTTGGTGTCGCTCATCCGGCTATATTGATTATGTCATGCCGCAAATTTATTGGGACTATTCACACGCAACCCAACCGTTTACAATGACAATTGAAAAATGGAAAGCATTCGTTACTTCTTCAAGTGTGAAATTGTATATCGGGCTTGCGTCATACAAATATGGTGATGATATTATTGACAGGCAAAAAGCAGATTCCGTTTCAGGCAAGGCCTCGGGATGGTGTCTTTATCGCTATGCGTATATGTAATATGCAGCGGGCGATTCAGGAAAAGAAAGGATGAAGGAAAGGATGAAAAAAGTAGCAGCGAAGCGTGCAGTGGTAATCGCTTCGGTGATATTCGGTGTGCTGATTTTAGCAGCGCTGATGGCATTTGGCTATTGGCTCATGTCTAAAAATCAGCATCTGGCAAGTGTGATGGCGGAAGGCGTGTCCGTACAGACACAGCAGGAAGAAACCGAAGAGGAGTCGTATGAGAAAGCAATTCCCGATCAAATTCGTGCTGTGTGGGTCCATCCAGGAACGGATAGCTTTCTGACGATGGAGGAAGATGCTGTCACAGCAGAAGCGGAGACGCTTGTGTCCAATATGGAAACATACGGGATGAACAGCCTGTTTGTTGATGTATTATCAAAGGGGACAGCGCTTTATACATCCGATGTGCTCAGTTCCGGTGATTTTGATTTTCTTTCAATTGTGTGCCAAAAGGCATCGGAAAAAGGAATTCGTGTGTATGCTGCATTTCCCGCTTCCGAGTTAGTGGATGCACAGGGTGAAACGTACACGGTTCCACTGCTTGAGGCGCCGGAATTACTTGAAGATGCGGTTTCTGAATTGGTGCGCGGCTATGAATTGAGTGGTATTCTGATTACAGAAAACGAAATTACAACGAGCGGAACGCTTTACAGTGCATATGTAAATGCCGGTTCGGCATTATCGTTTGAAGATTGGGCGCGCTCTGTTTCGGCAGGAACGGCGGAGCGAATTGCACAGGCGGCAAACAGTGCAAACCCCTCGCTTCCTGTAGGACTTTCCGTTTCCGCGGTATATCAAAACGGAAATGGCTTGAATGCGGCTGCAACATCATTTGATACTGAACTGTTTGATAGTTTAAAGGCGGCACAGAGCGGTGTTTATGACTTTTTAAATGTGTTAATCCCCTATGCACACGATGATGCAAATGTACCGTTTGCCACTGCCGTTTCCTGGTGGGGAAACGTATGCAAGGAAGCAAACCTGCCGATGATTGTTACCCATGCGGGTGAAAAAGCAGGTGCACAAAATGGATTTGACGGTACAGATGAGTTGGCGCGTCAGGTTTCTACTGCGCTCAAATCCGGTAATTATTACGGAAGTGTGTTTACCGGCTTTTCTCATTTATTAACAGATCCGAACGGTGCGCTGACGTTACTGATGAAGTATTATGAAAACGAGTATGCTGAGGATGAGCTGTTTAAAGACTTGACGATTACGATTCCTGCGCAAAAAAATACAGTGACGTATGAGGAATCGATTCAATTCCGTGGAAGTTTTGACTCCACACAGGAAGTCAAGCTCAACGGTGAGGTTATTGAACCATCGGAAAAGGGCGGATTCAGTGAATGGGTAAATTTAAAAATCGGGAAGAATGAAATAACTCTGGAGCATAAAGGAAAAAGTGTCGTTTATACAGTTGAACGCCGCGTAAAAATTATTGACAGTGTAACTCCCGCACAAAGCATGACCGTTGTCGGCGGAACAACACTTGAGCTTGGCGTGATGGCTTATCAAGATGCAACCGTTACTGCGACGCTAAATGGAAAGACGATTCGTTTAACCAGAACGGACAGCGGCATGACAGATTCGGCAGATTCGTTGTATGTATATTATAGTGGAAGTTATACCTGTCCAAAAGCAACATCTTCCAATCAAAAACTCGGCAGCGTTTCTTTCTATGCAACATATTCGGGAATGAGTGAGTCGAAACGCGGCGGCTCGATTACAGTTGCGAAAAAAGAGGAATCATCTTCCGGAGGGGATTCTTCAAGCGGCGGTGACGAGAGCGGCAGCGGTGGACAAGGCGGCGGTGCAGTTTTGCAGCATGCAGTTGTGACATCCACCTATGCCGAAAAGTATCCGTATTTATCCACTCCAACGTATGCAGAAGGTGTTTTGTTCCCACTTCCGAAAAATACCTGTGACGTAGTGGAGAGCAAAAATGGCAGTTATTTAAATCTGCGTTCCGGCGCGACCATCAAATCTTCTGACGTTACGCTTAAAAATATGGCGTTTGGCGGGAATAATACGATCAATAGCATTAAGACCGGTGTGGAAGGAACGGATACCGTGTTCCGCATTGGACTTGATTGGAACGCGCCATTTTCGATTACACTTTCTCCGGGACCGACAACAGATGAAGATGAAATCGGTTCAAACTATCAGTTTGCGGCTAATAAAGTGACGATTACGCTGGATTACGCTTCTGAATTGCAAGCAAATAATGTAGCGATCAGTCTTTCTTCCAGTCCGATCTTCTCTTCCGCAAAAACACAGCGAATCTATGATTCTGAGTTTAAAATGTATCGCTATCAGATCATTTTGACAATGCGCAAAACGGGCAAATACTATGGCTGTTATGCGGAGTATTCGGGAAATACATTGATTTTGCGTTTTAATCACGGTGCAACCTCAAATCTGTCCGGTGTAAAAATTTGTGTAGATCCGGGCCATGGCGGATCAGATCCGGGAACAACAGCCGGAAAGGATGTCTATGAAAAAACGGTGGCACTGCTTCAGGCACAAGCCATCGCGGACGAGCTGCGTTCGATGGGCGCAACAGTTGTTATGACACGTACAACAGATACGTATTTGTCGCTTGAACAGCGTGTGCAGATTGCTAATGCAAATTCCTGCGATCTATTTATTTCTGTGCACTACAACTCGCTGGGAAAGGATTCCGGGCCATACGGCGTACAAACATATTACAATACGCCGTTCTCACAGCCGCTTGCGAAAGCCGTACAGGCAAAGCTTGAAGGCGTGGCACCGAGTAGCAAATGGAATAAATACGCACATTACAATTACTATGTGACACGAAGCAAACAGCGTCCGGGTATTTTGATCGAGTGCGGATTTTTATCGAATCCATCGGATGAGGCACTGGCACAAAGTGCTTCGTATCGTCAGAAATTTGCAAAAGCGGTTGCACAAGGCGTTGCAAATTATTATAGTGCATATCGTTAAGGAGGGGATAGTCATGCAGATTATTGATGCACATGCACATATTTTTCCGTCGAAGATCGCATCACGTGCAGTGGACTCTATCGGTGCGTTTTATGACCTTCAAATGCACGCGGGCGGTACGGCAGAAGCTTTACTCAAAAGTGGTGCAGAGATTGGTGTTTCTCGTTATCTTGTTTGTTCGGTAGCGACACGTGCGGATCAGGTTGAGGCGATCAATCGTTTCTTGATGGAGGAGATGCGTTTACACCCGGAATTTGTCCCGTTTGCTGCAGTACACCCTGCGATGGAACGAGTTGAGGAAACGATTGAGGAGGCGGTACAAGCCGGATTTTATGGATTAAAGCTTCATCCTGATTTTCAGGAATTTGCGATTGACGATCCATGTGCAGATGCGATTTACCGTGCTGCCGAAGGAAAGCTTCCGATTTTATTCCATACCGGTGATCGTCGCTATTCGTATTCTGATCCCAAGCGGTTGGTGCGTGTGATGGAAAAATATCCGGATCTCGTTTGCATTGGTGCACATTTTGGCGGTTGGTCTTGTTGGGATGAAGTAGAGCAGGTGTATCGCGGCTGTAAAAATATATATTTTGATACGTCGAGCTCACTACCATTTATAAAACCTGAGCAGGCAGCGGAAATGATCGATTGGATGGGAAGTGATCGGTTCTTCTTTGGAACGGATTTCCCGATGTGGACACATGCCGCAGAATTGAATCGCTTTATGAAAATCGGACTTTCAGAGCCGGTGAAAGAGCAAATCTTGTTTCGGAATTTCTCCCGTGTGGTTTTGCATGAAACATAAAATGAATTCAGCACAAAATAGAATTGAAAAACGAAAAAAGATGCGTTATAATAACTTTTAGATTCGTCTGCCGATTGGCAGCATTATGAAAGATAGAAGGAGATACGAGTATGGATTTTAGTTACTTGGCTAACATTGACTGGACCCAAACCGGTTCGGTTGTCTTGGTCGGACTTGTTGTCGTGTTTGCAGCACTGATTATTCTGGTTTTGATCTGTATGCTGCTCGGTAAGATTTTCAGTTCGATCAGCAAAAGCGGGGGAAATGCATCCAAAAAAGAGGAAAAAGCGCCCGCTAAAACACAAACACCTCCTGCTGTGAAACAAGCGGTAGCACCGAAAGCGGAGAATGGTGTGAGTGAAGAGGTCGTTGCAGCGATTACTGCGGCAATCGCGGCAATGATGGGACCGGACAAGCCGTTTGTACTTCGCAGTGTGAAACGTGCAAAGACAGGCAGAAGTGCTTGGAACGCAGCCGGAATTGCGGAAAATACACGGCCGTTTTGACTGAGAAGGAGGAGAATCTGACAGTATGCTTGATGTTTTGGTAAAAACGATCGTTGACCTTTGGGTAGAGTCCGGTTTGGCCGCGATGCAGTGGCAAAACTGGGTGATGATCGGCATTTCATTTGTATTGATTTATTTGGCAATTGTCCGTGGCTTTGAGCCGCTGCTGCTTTTGCCGATCGCATTTGGTATGTTTTTGACCAACCTTCCGATGACAGAGATGTTCCATATGGAATTCTTTGTGAATAAGGAAATAGACTTTGGACAAGTCATGAAAAACGGCGGTTTGCTTGACTTCTTGTATTTGGGCGTAAAACTTGGTATTTATCCGTCGCTTATTTTCCTTGGCATTGGCGCAATGACCGACTTTGGTCCGCTGATTGCAAACCCGAAGAGCTTTTTGCTCGGTGCAGCTGCACAGCTTGGTATTTTCGTTACATTTGTCGGTGCAATTCTGCTTGGCTTCTCACCGGAATTTGCAGCAGCAATTGGTATTATTGGTGGTGCGGATGGCCCGACTGCAATTTACGTTGCAAAATCGTTGGCTCCGACTATTCTGGGTTCTATCGCCGTCGCAGCATATTCGTACATGGCGTTGGTACCGCTGATTCAGCCGCCGATTATGCGTGTACTTACTACGAAAAAAGAACGTGCTGTTGTCATGAAACAGCTTCGTCCGGTTTCCAAAACGGAAAAAATCGTATTCCCGATCGCAGTAACGCTCGTCGTTTCCTTGATCGTTCCGTCTGCTGCACCGCTTCTGGGTATGCTGATGCTTGGTAACCTCATGAAAGAGAGCGGCGTTGTTGATCGTTTGGTCAAGACTGCACAGAACGAACTGATGAACATTGTCGTCATCTTCTTAGGCGTTACAGTTGGTGCAACCGCTACAGCGGATTACTTCCTGACACCTGAAACACTCAAGATTATCGTGCTTGGTTTGATCGCATTCTGCATTGGTACTGCCGGCGGTGTGTTGTTTGGCAAACTGATGTATATCTTCACAAAGGGTCAGGTAAACCCGTTGATCGGTTCTGCAGGCGTGTCGGCTGTGCCGATGGCAGCACGTGTTTCACAGCGTGTTGGTGCGGAAACGAATCCGTCGAACTTCCTGCTCATGCACGCAATGGGTCCGAACGTTGCAGGCGTTATCGGTTCTGCTGTTGCAGCAGGTGTGTTGCTTGCAATCTTTGCATAATCATATCAAAAAGAAAGCTCTGCTAAAAGCAGAGCTTTTTTCTTTTTGTGGAAAGAAATTAACTTATACAATCGGTAAAACACTAAAATCGTTGAAAAGCTGTGCAGAAATGTTGAAAACTTAATTGATTCAATCCCGCTTTTCCACGCTTTCAACTAAGTTTTCAACAATGAGGTAGGAAATGTGGAAAACTGATTTGGGGAAAAATGATGAAGCGTGCAGGAGAAAAACTACGAAATGTATAATGGAAAATAAAAACCATGTTGGTTTTGAGTGATTATAGTTGTAAATAAAAATTAGAATGTGGTATAATACAATAATAAACGTAAGAAAAAAGAGAAAGGGCTTTCGGCCATGGAAAAAGAAACACAAAAGGTGCAATTGATCGGCGGACGCAACGCCGTTATTGAGGCATTGCGTACACAAACGGCAATGGATACAATTTACATTGCGGAAGGTGAGCTCTCGGGAAGTATTGGAAAGATCAAAGCACTTGCAAAGGAATCAGGTGCAGTTGTTAAGACGGTTTCAAGAAAAAAACTGGACGAGATGGCACCTCAAATTCATCATCAGGGTGTTTTGGCGGTTTGTGCGTGTGCAGAATATGTGACGGTAGAAGAAATATTAAACGTGTCAAAAGAAAAAGGCACAGAGCCATTTATCATTCTTGCAGACGAAATCGAAGACCCGCACAATTTGGGTGCGATTTTGCGTACCGCAGAAGCTGCCGGTGCGGATGGCGTGATTATTCCGAAACGGCGAAGTGCATCGCTTACAGCTACGGTACATAAAACGAGCGCTGGTGCAGCATCTGTTGTGAAAGTGGCGCGTGTTTCTAATTTAGTTGCTTGCATGAAGGAACTGAAGCAGCATAATATTTGGATTTATGGCGCCGATATGGATGGCGGCCTTTTTTCCAAAACAGATTTGCGCGGACCTGTTGCGCTTGTGATCGGCTCAGAGGGAAAAGGAATCAGCCGGCTTGTAAAAGAAGAATGTGATTTTATCGTGTCACTTCCAATGTTTGGTCAAATCAATTCATTAAATGCGTCCGTGGCGGCGGGAATTTTAATGTATGAAGTAGTTAGACAACGTCAGGAATGAGGAGCATATAGCGAAAAGGAGCGGGGAACATGGCCAGAAAAATGAGTGTTGACGATATTTTAGAGGAGCTCAAACAGGGAGAACATATGAAGACGGATCATCAGGGGAACGCTTCTGTGGATATGGGCAAAATTGATGATCTGATTCGTGAGATTCTTACCAAAGATAAGGAAGAAGAGCTCAAAAAGGACAGCCGCGAATTTACCGAACAGGAAAAGGCTGAAATTGAGAGAGAAGTCCGTGTGCAGACCAATTCGCTGACGCAGCGGTTTGCGGCAATTCAAACAGAGAAAAAGAAGGGGCATACAGCGGCGATTCGTGTGCAGATGTCAGGTGACTTAGAAGAGCCTCCTAAGGCTGAACAGCCTTCCATTGGTGTTGGTGTCGAGGCGTTTAAGGAAATGCACAAGGCACGTATGCAGCGTGTAGATGCGTTTGTGTTAGAGCCGAAAAAGAAGCCTGAGGAAAAATCGCAGGCGCCTAAGGAAACGCAGGAAGAGAAGGCATCTGTAGTTTTTAACGAATCGGCTGTTACAGAAACAGAGAAAACAGTCGTCGAGAAACCGGAAGAGAGAATCGCAGAGGAGCCAAAAACAGCTCCTGTTTTATCACAAACACAGGAACAAGCACAGCCAGAGCAAAAATCTGAGTCTTCTGCTGTACAGGAGAAAGAGCCGGTTGCTCCTGGCAAACCGGAAGTGTCTGATAAGACAGAAGAACGTTCCATCTTGCTGAATGCGGAAATTGAAAATACTGCCGCAGAAACGATTGTAGAGGTTCCAAAAGGAAAAGCAGCAGCGCCGAAAACGCCGAAAGAAGATCCTGAGGAATATGAATTGACTGAGGAAGACGAATATGTTTTTGAATCGCAGCAACCACAAGTTGCAGCGTTGCTCAGAAAAAAACGGCGACGTGCACAGGTGAGCTGTGTGCTGTGCGGAATCTGTGCGTTTTTAGGCATCTTGCTTTCTTGCGTGCCGTCGGGAAAAGGTGCACTTTTTCTGTTTGGTATTATAGAAATTCCGGCGTTTTATTATGGCGCGGCAAATCTTTTGCTGCTGTTACTCTGTGCGATTGCAAATTTCCCGATGTTTTCTGCAATCAGCCATAGTTCTAAAAAAGATGCGTTTGGACTGATTACCCTGTTATTTACGGCGGCTTGCGGTGTATTTTTCTTGTTTGCGCCGGAACAAATTTCATCCGGACATGCTGTGTTTTATGCGCCGGTTTTAAGCCTTTCCTTTTTTGCTTCCTCGTGCGCGAGAGTATGGCAGACGAAACGCCAGGAACAGAGCTTTTTGTTTATGACAGCGCCGGAAGATCGATATGGCGTGGCGATCGCACAGGAAAATGCCGTTTCGCGTGAACTTGCACGGGGCCTTTCGGTCGAAAAAGAAGCAGTGCTGGCGTCTAATGTAAAAGTAGGATTTTTTGACGGCTTCTTAACGTGCTTGCAAAAAGGTACCCCTATGGATACAATGTATGGGCGTTTTGCATTGGGTACGTTTTTAATCGGCGTGCTTTGTGCCGCAGGATATTATGTGTTGAGCAGTGACCTGTATGGCGGTTTAACAGTCTTTTCTGCAATAGAAGTCTTAGGCCTTGGTTTGTTGGCGCCGATGATTTGTGATTTATGCTTGCATGGCAGTAAGCAACTGTTTGACGAGTATGAAATGAATGTTGCGGATTGGGAAAGTATTTTGGATGTTTCCGATGTGAATGCAGCCATGGTACGGGCAACAACGCTGTTTCCAGAAGGATCGGTTGTACTGCATGGCATTAAAACGTTCCAGGGAACACGAATCGATACAGCCATTGTGGATGCAGCAAGTGTCGTGTGTAAGGCAGATAGTGTGCTGCGCAGTATGTTCTTGTATATCATCAACGGTCGGGAAGAACTGTTAAAGCCGGTTGATTCCATTCGTTATGAAGATTTGATGGGACTCACGGCTTGGGTTGATCAAAAACGAATCTTAATTGGAAATCGTGATTTGATGATTCATCATTCAATCGCTGTACCGAAACGGGAATATGAAGATCAGTATCATGAGAAGGGACAGGACGTTATCTACTTGGCACGGGAAGGCGAATTATATGCTGCATTCATCGTGGAATTTACGGCAGCGGAATCGGTACAGACCATGATGTCGATTTTAACCCGTCAAAAGATTGGCGTTGTCGTTGCTTCAACAGATGCTGTAATTGATGCAGACTTGCTGATGCGGGTATTTGGTCTTTCTTCAGGCGAAATCAAAGTAATTCCTGCAAGATTGCATGAGCAGTTTGACGCTAAGGTGCAGCCGCGTGAACGAATGGGAATGACATTCTTAAATAGTGGCCGAATGGATAGCTTTGCACTTTCATTGGCAGTTTGCAAGCAGCTGATGCGATGTGTACGTTTCGGAAAACGGCTGTATCTGATTGGTTCTATCTTATTGGCAGTTGTGCTGACGGCATTGTTTGCCCTTGGACAGATGGCTGCGCTCAGTGCAGTGACTGTCGCTGGCGGATGTTTGTTACTGTTCTTGATTTATTGGTTCTATCAGAAAAATTTGCGTCTGTAACATTGCGTTAAAAAAAACGGATTTTATTTATTCACTAAAAAAACATTGTGATAACGAAAATTTTTTCGTAATATCACAATGTTTTTTTATTTTGATATTGTATTGTATGTGCGAATGTGATATTATTTATTTAATAAGCATCGTGCCATTTGTTTTATTTATCCAAAGGATGCGAAAACGTTTTGGCATCTGAGCGAATATACAGCTGTGTCCGCGCTGCTGCTGTATAAGATTTGAATCCGCGCGGAGAAATGGTGACACTATGAAACAGTACAAATCGAATCAAATCAAAAATGTTGCGGTTGCAGGCCACGGTGGCTCGGGCAAGACAACACTGGTGGAAGCGCTTTTATATTTAACTGGCGCATCGGATCGTTTGGGAACTGTTGCAGACGGAAATACAGTTTGCGATTATGATCCGGAGGAGATCAAACGGAAGGCATCGATCAGCCTCGCGGTAGCGCCATATGAGTATGAGGGAATTAAAGTGAATCTGCTTGATTGCCCGGGCCTTTTTGACTTTACAACCGGTCTGTATGAAGGCGTACAGGCGGCTGGCAGTGTATTGATTACAATTTCGGGTAAATCCGGCGTAACAGTTGGTGCAAGAAAAGCATATAAACTGGCGAAGAAAAAAGGAAAATCGCGCGTCATTTTCGTTTCAAAGCTGGATCGCGAAAGCGCTGATTTTTATAAAGTACTTGAACAGTTAAAGTCCATTTTTGGTCCGTCTGTGTGCCCGTTGGTTGTTCCTGTTATGAGGGATAAAACAGTCGAGTGCTATGTGGACTTGATCCAGATGAAAGCATATGCTTATGAGAACGGAAAAGCAAAAGAAGTTCCTGTACCTGAGAGCGATCATCGTATCGACGGCTTGATTGCAGCAATCAGTGAAGCAGTTGCAGAAACAGATGAAGAATTGTTTGAGAAATATTTCTCCGGCGAACAGTTTACAAAAGAAGAACTCGCCAAAGGTCTGCATGCGGGCATTAAAAACGGATCGGTCACACCGGTATTCTGCGGTTCTGCACAGGAGCTTGAAGCAATTGATTTGCTCTTAAATGGTATTAAAGATTTTCTGCCGACAGCACAGGAGATGACTAGTGTTGTTGCGGAAGATGAGATCGGCGATCCGGTTGAGATCATTTGTGATGAGGAAGGTCCGGTCGTTGCACAGGTGTTTAAAACAGTTGCAGACCCGTTTATCGGAAAACTCTCATACATTAAAGTGATTTCTGGTAAAATTTCGAATGGTACAGAAGTGGTCAATCAGACGACAGGACAGACGGAAAAAGTCGGAAAACTCTCTTATATCAGAGGTAAAAAACAAGAGGATGCCGGCGTAGTCGTTGCAGGTGATATTGCAGTTGCTGCAAAAATGAATGCGGCAACGGGTGACACCCTTTGTAATGGCGTTTCTGTCAAAGTAGAAAAACCACAGTACGACGCACCATGCTATTCAATGGCAATTATGCCGAAAGCCAAAGGCGATGAAAGCAAAATCGCACAAGGCGTGCAGCGTTTGCTCGAGGAGGATGGTTCGCTGTCATTCACACAGAATGCAGAAACACATCAGCAGGTGATCTCAGGATTGGGTGAACAGCATCTTGATGTTGTGGTTACAAAATTGAAATCAAAATTCGGCGCTGATGTTACTTTGGAGCCGCCGATTGTAGCATATCGTGAAACCATTCAGAAAAAAGTAAAAGTACAGGGCAAACACAAGAAACAATCCGGCGGTCATGGTCAATACGGTGACGTTTGGATTGAGTTTGAGCCGTACGATGGTGAAGATTTGTTGTTCGATCAAAAAGTAGTTGGCGGTGCTGTGCCGAAGAACTACTTCCCAGCTGTTGAAAAAGGCTTGCGTGAATCGATTACACGCGGTATTCTCGCAGGATATCCGGTGGTTGGATTGAAAGCTACGCTGCTCGATGGTTCATACCATCCGGTCGATTCTTCAGAAATGGCATTCAAAACAGCGGCATCGCTTGCATATAAAGCCGGCATGCAGCAGGCATCCCCTGTATTGCTCGAGCCGATTGGCCATTTGAACGTAACGGTTCCTGATGCAAATACGGGCGACATGATGGGTGAGCTGAATAAGCGGCGCGGTCGTGTGCTCGGAATGTCACCGGATGAGGATGGTACGACGGTGATTGAAGCAGACGTTCCAATGAGTGAGATGCATGATTTTGCAACACTTGTCCGTCAGATGACACAGGGCAGCGGATCATTTACATTTGCGTTTGAGCGATATGAGCAGCTTCCGAATCAGTTGGCAGCAGGTGTCATTGAACGCGCACGGGCGCTGTTTGGCAATGATGAATGACAGGCGAAACAATAGAATCGAATAAAACAACAAAGAGAACAGCGAAATTGCTGTTCTCTTTGTTGTTTTATAAAAAAGAAAGGAAAAGGAGGTTAGCTTGCTTGCTGTTGTTTCCAGGCAGTTAACTGCTGCTGTGCGCATTGTTTGATCTTATCAATTCCTGCAGCTTTTAAATCTGCGATATATTTAGGAAGATAGGTATCAATATCAACGCTTCCTGTCATAATTGCAGAGTAATACTGGTCACAAACACGTTGGCACGCGATCAATTCAGCGGAAAACGGAGTGGGATCTACTGTAAATCCAAGCGTTTCCGATTTTTGAACCGATGCATTAAATTCGCGGAATACATCCCATTTATTAAGCGGTTCGCCTTCTAATGTCTTTAAGATAAACCAGTTTCCCTGTGTGTACTGAACTCCTGTATATGCGTTTGAGATACGGTGTACTTGTCCTTGGTCGGTCAGCGTATAATGCTTTCCCTCGATACCATAGTTGATCATATTTCGCACTTCAGAATCTGTATTTAAGCAATTTAAAAATTGAACGCTTTCAATCGGATGAATCGTCTTCGCACTCACGGACATAATTCCACCGCGAGCAGATTCTGTAGTCATTACTTTTGGAGAAATCGCCTGTGCGACGATATCATACCCACGATCTGCAGACCAGAGCACATCAGAATAAGGACCGCCTGATGAAATTTTGCAAAAGACAAGTTCATCTTTTACAAGACTTCCGCTCTCTTTGATTGCGGCATCTTCGTTAATATAGCCTTTTGTATAATAGTCGCGCATTGTCTTTAGACGAGCTTCACCGAATGATGTTTCTAAGACATTTACCACCGTACAGGTTTCATCGAGTGAATTGACCATTAGCGGCAGTCGGTCAAATAATGCTTCATACCCATCTTGCGCGAACAGATTCCGTGCGTTTGTATCAAACTCAAATGGAATATAGGAAGGCTCACTTTGAGCGACCAGCGCAAGAATCGGTTCAAGTGATTCAATCGTTTGATACTGTGTAATATCAATTTGATATTTGTCAATCAGATCTTTCGCAAACATGAACATCTCAAGCGCACAAGTTTCTTTGTTAGTGGGAATGCCGTAAATATGATTGTTATATGTAACACCATCCCAATAGAATGGATGGATGACATCATACATTTCTTTGGCGGAATTTTTTAAGTAGCCTTCCAGCGGCATCCAAACGCCTTTTTGTGCATTGCCGATAAAATCGCCCTGTGCAGGACCGGAGCAAAAAGCAATGTCAAAATAAGTGCCGGAACGAATAATTGCGGCTAAACGCTCTCCATAATCTGCCCATGCAATTTTGTTGTAGGTGATTGTCACACCAATTTTTTCTTCAAGAAGCTCATTCAGCGCTTCATTGACGACAGAGAGATCAGCATCTGGATTTCCAATTGTATAATAAATGAGATTCACAGGCTCTTTTTTAGGTTCGTTTTCTGATTTTTCTGCTTCTGTACATCCAAAACTTGCAAATACGAATGAAAAACACAGTAGTAAGGCAAGGTAACGATAAAGAAGCCGTTTCATTCCTCGTCCTCCTCTTTTTCCATATTGCGTAGTTCACTCGGAGATACATCATAGTAATTGCGAAACAACGAATAAAAATAACTTAAATGCTGAAATCCTACGCGCCGTGCAATATATGCGATTTTTTCATCGGTTGTTTTAAGAAGTTCGTAGGCGATATGCATGCGATATGCGAGCACATATTCGCTGAATTTCATATGCGTTTCTTTTAAAAATGCCTGACCAATGTACACACTGTTCATTTGAAACATATCAGCGACATATTTTAAGGTCAGATTTTCATTGTATGAGCTTTGCACGATCAACAGAACCTTGTTTGTAAGCTTCGACAAACTGGAGAGTGGAACGTGCAGAATAGGATCGATTTCAGTCATTGCGGTATTTTGCGGAATCACACCGTGCAAATCGTTGACGATGACCTGTTCAATAATCGTTTGCAATTTGATCTTATCAATCGGTTTGAGCAGATAATCGCGTGCACCTGCAAGAAGCGATTTTCGCACATAATTGAAATCGTCATAGCCGCTCATCATAATAAAAACGCAGTTTTGCTCTGCACGGTTAAGCGATTCAATCAATTCATATCCCCATTCTTCGCCAATCCGCACATCTGTCAATACAATATGTGGCTTTAAAGAGAGGGCCAGCTTTACTGCTTCTGAAAAGGTATATGCGGCATGGATATCGGTGATTTGATAGCGCTGCCAGTCAATGATGCGGCGAACGCCTTCAATAATATGTGGTTCGTCGTCAACAATCAGCATTTTGTACATGATCTGTATTCTCCTCACAGAATGGCAGCGGCTTTTCAAACAGGAATTCAACTGTCATGCCGGCCTCTTTGTTGTTGTAAATTTTAATTGCGATCTGATCGTTATAAAAATAGCGGAGACGTCGATAGACATTTTGCAATCCGATACTGGATAAACCGGATTGAATCGATTCGTCTTGCAAACGTTCTGAAAGGGAGACGATTGCTTGCTCCTTCATACCGGTTCCGTTGTCGGAAAATAGGATACGATATCCGGTTTCCGTGCGTTCCCCTACGACCATGAGCAGGTTATATGGATTCTCAGGACGAAATCCGTGCTTTAAAAAGTTTTCTGCAACAGGCTGCATCCAGAGTTTTACGGTCATCATTGACATCATTTCTTCTGGAATATCAATTTGGCAGAAGAAATTATCCGGATACTTAAATTCCATTAAGCGAATGTATTCATTTAAAATGGTGACCTCATCGGAAAGAGGTAATTCGCTTTTCGCACGCACAATATGGCGATACATGCTTCCGAGATTGGAAATTGCATCTGAGATTTCCGTATTTCCATAAAGCAGTGCGCGTGAGCGGATAATCTCAAGCGTATTATATAAAAAGTGAGGATCAATCTGGTTTTGGAGTGCTGCCATCTCTGCTTTTTCCTGTTCAAGTTTTAAAATGAATTCCTTTTTGATATAGTCATTCATTTTTTCTGACATGTCATTCAATTCTGCGGCAATGAGACCGAATTCATCGTTTCGTTGGTGGAGAATCGTTCGTGAAAATTCGCCGTGTTTTGCAGCGTTGATGGAGGAGATGATCTCCGAAACAAAACTTGCATCATGACGGCTGCGCTGAATGAGAATGAATAAAACAGCAAGATAAAGCGCGATAAAAATCAGGATTGTGTAGAAAAATACCACACTCTGTTTTTGATAGATATACGAAATTCCAACAAAAGAAGTTAGTGAGATATTATATTGTTTATCTGTCAGTCTGGTATAGTAAGTACGCGAAAATAAAGAAGTTTGCAGTTTTCCTGTGGTCGCTTCAGAATCCTTCAGTTGTGCGGTGTATGACTCGAATGCCTCTTTCGTTCCACTTAGAATCAGTGTGCCATAGGGTGTTTCCAATGCAGTGTCGCCATGAAACGTATCTGCTGTATTGCCGAGCGTCTCTTCCTTATCGAAAATAAAAAGAATTTTTCCCATTCCGCGTGAAACGTCATTTGGATACGGAAGCGTTTTTACATAGGTATATGCGCCGTTGAGCTGCTCTTGCACCGAAAACAATTCTGTTTGCGGAACTGCAAACTCAAAGTTGATATTTCCGTTTTTTGAGTAATGAATCAAATTAGCCGTTTTTTCATTGGACAGAAAGATGATGGAACGGATCTGATATCCGGATTCAATAACAAAGTTTTTGCACTCCCGCAAAAAATAGCTTTCTTTTTCGTCATAGGTTAAGTTGTCTAATCGGGAAGAAAGATAACTTTCTGCATCATGCGAAAAGTAACGAAGAAAATCGGTGAGAATCGCTTCGTCTGTATATACACGGTTCATGAAAAATTCAATTCGTTCTACAGCATAATCAAGACGTCGCTGAATTCCTTCAAAACTGGATGCAGAAGATGTATAAAAACTATTTGCGCCGTTTGCGATGATTTGTTCGGAAACAAAGAAAAACAAAAGGACAGCACAAATTGTGAGAAAGACAATTTTTTTAATCAATGCGGAGCGATACAATTTATGATGAAATAGAGAAGTCATGATCGCATCCTTTCTTTCAAATAAACGAACTCTACAATTTTATTATAAGAGGAAGGCTTATGATAAGCAAGTCGATTTTTGAACAAAATGTTTCGAAACTATAGTTTTTTGACTATAATCTATCGTTTTTAGGAATAAAAAAAGCGGCGTGCCAGCCGCTTTCAAATTGGATTTCTTTTTAAAATAGGCATAAAACGCCTTTCATTGCAAAATCAGCAGAATCAGGGCAGACATGAAGCTTTATCTGACGGGATGTACAAGCCTCATGGATTTGTGCACCGAATAGATCCATACTCTTTGAAATCTGTCCGCCGATTACGAGCATATGAGGCTTAAATTGATCGAGAAACGGTGTCACTGCACGTGCAAAGCGCTCACCAAATGTTTGATACAACATGATCGCATCCGGATCTCCGGATACAGCACGCTCAGCAGCAGCTTTGATATCGGGAAGATCACGCAGCGAAGGAATCGTATCCATCATTTGCCGCAGTGCGGAGCCGGATACACGCCGATCAATGATATCGCCTTCAAACGGAGTATCGAAAACCCAGCCGCGCGGCGGGACGTCTGATCGTGATTTGATTAACTGGCCGTCTTCTATAAAGCAGGACCCTAGACCGGTACCGATACACAAATACATGACGCGTTTGGGATGTACGATCTCGCCGAATCGGTATTCTCCCAGTCCGAACAAATCGGCATCGTTTGCAAATCGAAACGTCATGGTTTTAAATTGTTTTGTAAAGAATTGCAAAAGATTTACACCGTATAACGAATCGTACTTGTTGATATTCTGCATCAATGGGATCCCAGCTTCATAGTCAAACGGACCAGGGAATGCCAAACCTGCAAATCGGACGGATTGCGGATCGTCTGCATCTGACAAAGCCGTATTTAATACATGTGTAAAGTGTGCGAGCAAAGTGTCAGCGTCTTTTGCGGCATGGGAGGGAAATGTTCGAATCGGAGAACAAAAAGTTCCGGTTTCATCTAAAATACGTGTTTTGATTACGGTGCCCCCGAAATCTGCTGCCAGATAGTAAGCCATAGAAATCCTCCATTACAGTGTACTACTTTTATTATAGCAGAAAATATACATATGTAAATACATATTTTTGTTTTTCAAAAAACAGTTGCAATATGTATTTACATATTGTATGATAGAAGAGAAGAATGAAAAGGGAGTGGCTGTATTGACGAAAGCATATAAAACGTATCATAACTATAATAAAGCGCCGACCAGTACTGTTGCAGGCGCAATTACTACCGGCGTTCAAGCGATTGCGCAACAAATTTTAGCCGCTTGTAAAAAGGAAAAAACAGTTGTTGTACTGGAAGCATATCCGGGCGTTGATCGTGAGGACTTATTTGCACTTGCGCACGCGCTCTCACCGGTTTGTTTGATTGACGCAGATGCCTGCGCTTTTTCAAAAGAAAAACTGGCTGCGGCTTGGAAAGATGAATTGACTGATGACCGCGTGTTTGGAAAAATGACAACGGCGATACTGCGTGATTATTATGAAACAGAAGCGATTGAACAAGCACGTGCGGATTTAAATGCGGTCAGCACAGGTGTCTGTGTTGTAGCAGGCACTGGTGCTTCGCTGATTCATACGGGTGACGTGCTTGTGTATTGCGATCTTTCCCGCTGGGAGATTCAGCTTCGCTGGCGTGCGGGCGGATCGAATTGGCATGCTGACAATTCTGATGATCCGCAGCTTACCAAATATAAGCGGGGCTTCTTTATTGAGTGGCGATTGGGTGACCGGTTAAAACAGCCGCTGCTGCATACGCTTGATTTTTTGGTGGACACCAATCAAAAAGGAACACTGAAAATGATGACGGGTGATGACTTCCGTCAAGCACTCAAACAGATTGCGCATCAGCCATTCCGTACGGTTCCATATTTTGATCCCGGTCCATGGGGCGGTCAATGGATGAAACAGATCTGCGGACTTGACCAAAATGAGAAGAACTTTGCTTGGAGCTTTGACGGTGTACCGGAGGAGAACAGCTTGCTGCTTCAAAACGGCAGTGATGTGCTCGAAGTTCCTGCGATGGATTTGGTACTGTATCAGCCGCAGGCATTGCTTGGCACACGTGTCTATGGACGTTTCGGAGCGGAATTTCCAATTCGATTTGACTTTTTGGATACGATGGAAGGCGGGAATCTGTCGCTTCAGGTACATCCGCTTACGGAATATATCCAACGGACATTCGGAATGCATTATACACAAGACGAGAGCTATTATCTGTTAGATGCACAGGAAGATGCCTGTGTCTATTTGGGAATTAAAACCGGTACGAAGCCTCAAGAAATGATTGAGGCGCTGAAAACGGCACAGGAAACGGGAGAGCCATTCGATGCTGAGCGCTATGTCAACCGCATTCCGGCCAAAAAGCATGATCATTTCCTGATTCCCGCTGGAACGGTTCACTGTTCCGGAAGAAACGCAATGGTACTTGAGATCAGCGCCACACCGTACATTTTTACGTTTAAGCTGTATGATTGGGGACGTTTGGGCCTTGATGGCCGTCCGCGTCCGATTCATATTGAACACGGTGAGCAGGTGATCCAGTTTGACCGTATGACCGAATGGGTTCATGAAAATCTTGTGAATGCTGTTCGTGTGCTGCATGAAGATGAACATCTTAAAGTAGAGCACACGGGTTTGCATGCGCTTGAATTTTTGGAAACAACACGTTTTTGGTTTGATGCACCGTTTGAGCTTGAGCGGAATGATTCGGTAAGTATGCTTAATTTGATCGAGGGTGAGGCTGCGGTAATCTCATCGCCGACAGATGCGTTTGAACCATTTACCGTGCATTATGCTGAAACGTTTATTGTTCCGGTTGGTGCAGGCACCTATCGGATTGCACCGCTCCATGAAGGAGAACACTGCGCAGTCATCCGTGCAGAGGTACGAGGCTGATTTAAAAAGAAGATAAGAAAAGACCTGTTCTTATGAACAGGTCTTTTTTTATTTCATTAACCGATATATTTATGAAGAATATCGTACATTTCAGTCCAATGATCTTCCATTTCAGCGACGAGTTTAAACTGCGTGCGCGCCCGAACCAGATTATGTTCATCATATTGGGTACGGAAATATGTGTCACCTTGCAGATAGTCCGTTAAAAAACGAATGCCACATTCGAGCGTCATGATTTTTGCGCCCCATGGCAGACATTCGCACTCAAGCGGTGTCAGCGCACCATGTGTTCCTTCCAGATAGCCTTTGGTATAAAGCTCGTACAGATTAAGATCAAAATGAACCTTGTCAAGATCAGGTTCATCCTCGAGCGCTGTAGAAGCGCCGAAACGAATGGCGTCGCCATAGTCAAACAGCGCAAGTCCCGGCATAATTGTGTCGAGGTCAACGATACAAATTCCTGCACCCGTTTCAGGGTCAAACAGGATATTGTTGAGTTTCGTATCATTGTGTGTGACACGGCAGGGAAGCTCTCCGGCTTTTTGTAAGTCAAACAACCGGCTGCAATCTTTTCTGTGTCTTGCAGCAAACGAGATTTCTTCTACAGCAGTTTGTGCACGATCAAATTTGTCCGTTAAAACTGCGCGCCGCAGACTTCTATAACGGTGAGGTGTGTCATGAAAGCGCGGAATCGTCTCGTAAAGAGAAGACGCGTCATAGTCACGCAGCATATATAAAAATGTGCCAAAGCTTTTTGCCGCTTGATAGAAATGCTCCGGAACTTCGACTTTATCAAGAGAAAATGTGTTTTCCACATATTCATAACAGCGCCAGCAGCCACCGGTGCTGTCTTCAAAATATGTGTTTCCTGTTTTGGTACGTAAAACGGACAGCGTTTCACGTTTGGGATCACCACCGCGTTCGATGATTTTCTTTTTTAGATATTCCGTAACGCCGATGATGTTATCCATGACCTGCTCAGGATGCTTAAAAACATTGGTGTTGATCTTTTGCAGGATAAAGCGCTTGTTTTCGCCGTTGTCACAATGAACGGAAACGTTGAATGTTTCATTGATGTGACCACTGCCAAAACGAATTGCATCCGTGATCTCACCACCAAAATCAAATGCAGCCAATGCTTGATTTCGAGCCGCATAGTTTAACCTGTTTTTCATAATAGAGATTCCTCCGTTTGGCATTAATGCCATGTTCATACGCACGAGGGGAAATCAAAAAAAGTATGTGCGCAAGGAAAAAGCGGAGCAAGTGCACCGCTTTTTCCTTTCATAAAACCCATATAATATCTGTTATTATACTCCTGATATTGGGATTTGTAAAGGCAAAATCGAAATTTTGCTTGCGGAAAAACAGGAAAACGGGAGAAGAAACCATAAAATCTGTCATAATCCTGATTGAAAAAGCAAAATAGATGATGTATAATTGGTGCAAAACGAAATTTTCAATTTGAAAATGAAAGAGGAAAAGAAATGAAATTAGGAATGGTAGGGCTGCCGAATGTCGGCAAGAGCACCTTGTTTAATGCAATCACCAATGCGGGAGCTGAAAGTGCAAACTATCCGTTTTGTACGATCGAGCCGAATGTCGGTGTGGTGTCTGTCCCGGACGAGCGGCTTGACCGGCTGGCTGAAATGTATCATCCGGTGAAGTTTACACCGGCTGTTCTAGAGTTTGTGGACATTGCAGGACTTGTAAAGGGCGCCTCCAAGGGTGAAGGCCTTGGAAATAAATTTTTGGCGGATATCCGTGAAGTGGATGCCATTGTCCATGTGGTACGTTGCTTTGAAGATGAAAATATTATTCATGTAGACGGTGAGATTGGACCGGCGCGTGATATCGAAACGATCAATCTGGAACTTGTTTTCTCTGATATGGAGATTATTGACCGCCGGATCGATAAGCTCAGAAAACTTGTAAAATCCGATAAAAAGAATCAGCCGGAGCTCGATGTTGCACTCCGTATTCAGGAATGCTTACAGGAAGGAAAGCCGGCGCGTTCACTGGAGTTTACTGAGGATGAAGCTGCTTTGGCAAAAGGATTTTCGCTTCTTTCCATGAAACCGGTGATCTATGCTGCGAACATGAGTGAGTCGGATTTCATCAATCATATTGAAACAAATCCATATTATCAGCAGGTTTGTGAGATCGCAAAAGAAGAACACGCAGCAGTGCTGCCGATCTGTGCAAAAATTGAAGAAGAAATTTCGGATATGTCTAAAGAGGACAAAGCAATGTTCTTAGAAGAACTGCATCTGCATGAATCGGGTCTTGACCGCATTATCAAAGAGGGATATGCGCTGCTGGGGCTTATTTCCTATTTGACTGCGGGAGAACCGGAAGTGCGTGCATGGACGATTACCAAGGGAACAAAAGCACCACAGGCTGCCGGAAAAATTCACAGTGATTTTGAACGTGGATTTATTCGTGCAGAGGTGGTTTCCTATGATGATCTGATGGCATGCGGCTCTATGATCGCAGCAAAAGAAAAAGGTCTTGTTCGTTCAGAAGGAAAAGACTATGTGATGCGCGATGGTGATATCGTGCTGTTCCGGTTTAACGTGTAATACAGGTTGAGGAGAGAGTTATGAATATTCTTGTAGTAGGATGCGGAAAAGTCGGTGCACGTCTTGCGACGGTACTGGCAGAAGAAGGACATATGGTATCGGTGATTGACCGAAGCGAGGAACGCTTAGAGGCGCTGCCGGATGATTTTGACGGAATGAAAACATGCGGTGTTCCGATTGACCAGGATGTTTTGCGCGAAGCAGGAATTGAAAACTGCGACGCGCTTGCGGCGGTCAGTTCGGATGATAATGTAAACATTATGGTCAGTCAGGTGGCAAAAAAGATTTTTGGCATTCAAAACGTGGTCACGCGGATTTACACGCCGGATCGTGAAGATGTATTTTCTCATTTTGGACTCAGTACGGTTTGTCCGACGCATTTGACGGTGAGTGCCATTCACTCGGCTGTTGTCGAGCATGATTCACCCAGAATGCTCAATATCGGATCGCATACCATGAAATTTTCGATTCATCCCGTTCCGCGCGCAATGGTAGGGGTAGCGGCATTTGCTTATGATCCGGGCGACGATTCGTCTTTATTTGCTGTTTTGCATGAAGATGACACCATGTCGCTCAATAATAATTGTAAAGAGAAACTGAAAGCAACCGATCGGCTTGTGATCAGCAGGATTGTGGATTGAGGGGGAAGCACGATGCGAGTTGTAATTGTAGGTGCAGGAAAAGTCGGGTATTATCTGGCAAAAACATTGATGGAGCATGGACATGTTCCGACACTGATTGATACAGATCGTACAACATGTGCGTTTGTTGCAGACAATCTTGATGTTTCGGTGATCTGGGGCGATGGTACTACCACAGAGACACTCAAATCAGCAGGAACCGGAATGTGTGATGCGTTTGTCAGCGTAACCGGACAGGATGAGGGAAACCTGATTAGCTGTCAGCTTGCAAAACAGGTATTCAATGTCAAAAAGACGATTGCAAAGGTAAACAATCCGAAAAATGCACGTGTGATGCGTGAACTTGGTATTGATATTGCAATCAGCAGTACCGAGAATATTGCAAGTTTGATTGAGCACGAAGTAGACACCGCAAAAATTAAGCGGCTGGTTGCCATCAATCAGGGCGAGGCGTCGATTTGTGAAGCGGTTCTTCCGCCGGATTATAAACTGCACGGCATTCGCCTGTCCGAAATTCGTCTGCCAAGTGTCGCAGTCATTATTTCAATTAGCCGTGCGGGTAAAACGATTATCCCTCGTGGTGAAACGCAGCTGTTATCCGGTGATAAAGTGCTGTTTTTGACGAAAAATGATGCGCTTTATAAAGTGCAGCAGCTTTTAAAATTAGAGAAAATGTAAGCAAAAAGCAGTCGGAAATCCGACTGCTTTCATTGTTTTCATCGGAAATCTTTACGGTTTATTCACTTCTTTTTTCATAGGTATGGTATACTTGCATTATAAATTGGTTTTATTTTTCGTTTTAATTCAAAATTATATTCGCAGGGAGGAATATCAAATGGCTTCTGAAAAAATTATGGTCGTTGATGACGATAAAAATATTTGCGAGTTATTGCGGCTTTATCTTGAAAAGGAAGGATACAATGTGATCCTGTGTCACGATGGCCAAGAGGCTGTTGTGAAATTCAATGCACTCAATCCGGATATGATTCTGCTCGATATCATGCTTCCGTCACTTGACGGCTGGCAGGTTTGCCGGGAGATCCGTAAAAAATCAAACGTTCCGATCATTATGCTCACTGCAAAAGGTGAAACATTCGACAAAGTGCTCGGCCTTGAACTCGGTGCCGATGACTACGTGGTCAAACCGTTTGATACAAAAGAAATTGTTGCCCGTATCAAAGCGGTGTTCCGTCGGATCTCCCAGACCTCTCAGACAGAAGAGGTGAAAGAGGTTTCCTATGATAAACTGGTTGTCAACATGACACGGTATGAATTAAAAGTGGATGGAAAAGTGGTCGATACACCACCGAAAGAATTGGAGCTGCTGTTCCATTTAGCGTCCAATCCGAACCGTGTTTATACAAGAGATCAGCTTTTGGATGAGGTATGGGGATTTGAATATTACGGCGATTCCCGTACCATCGATGTACATGTTAAACGTCTGCGTGAAAAGCTTGAAGGCGTATCCGATCAATGGGCACTGAAAACGGTTTGGGGCGTTGGCTACAAGTTTGAAGTAAAGGATCAACCGGCGTCCGAATCCACGAAATAAGACGATGGCTATGCAAAAAAGTATTTTTTCAAAATATTTTATGATTTGTGCGGTGCTGATTATCATGTGTATTGTCATTCTCGGTACTGTGTTTCTGGGATTTGCCGCACAATATAATAAAACGCAGACATTTGATTCGCTTAGGCGAAATGCGCAGAGCATCGGCGAGTTGTTTTCGAGTTACTCTGAGGGAACCAGTGGGTTTACGGAAAAAACATTCGACGTCTATTTAAAAAATACAGCGCAAACGCTCGGCGCACAGATTTTTATTACCAATGCGGAAGGAAAAACGATTTACTGCACAGAGCAAACGCCCTGCCGTCATACTGCGCAGAAAATTTCTTCCTCTGTCATTACACCGCTTGTAACGACGGGAAATTATGCGGAGCTTGGGAAATTGGGCGGCGTGTATTCGGAACGATATCACACCGTGGCCGTTACTACAGCGGCAGACTTTCAGACGTACTGTATCTTTGTTTCGGTTTATGATTCGGGACAGCAGAAAGTCTTTTTAAATGAACTCATAAAAATGTTTCTCATTTCCGCGGCTGTGGTTTTGGTGATCGCCTGCATTGCCATCTATTTTATTTCTGTTCAGCTTGTAAAGCCGCTTCGGCAAATGTCGGATGCTGCAAAGAAATTCGGACGGGGAGAATTTGACACCCGTTTGGAAGTGACCAGTTATGATGAGATGGGACAGCTTGCAATGTCATTAAATCAAATGGCGCAGTCACTGTCTACCACTGAGAATGCACGCAGAAGCTTTACCGCAAATATTTCCCACGAGTTAAAAACGCCGATGACAACGATTTCAGGATTTGTCGACGGTATTTTAGACGGAACGATTCCACCGGAGCAGCAGCGTCATTATCTGACGATTGTTTCGGAGGAAACCAAACGATTGTCACGCCTTGTGCGGACGATGCTGAATCTTTCGCGTATTGAAGCGGGAGAGATGCAGATGAAACGTACGAAGTTTAATATTGTGGACACCATTTGCCAAACGGTATTTCTGTTTGAAAAACAGATTGAAGAAAAGCATCTGGAGGTTCGCGGCCTCGATCATGAAAAAGTTATGGTGGAAGCTGATCCGGATCTCATGTATCAGGTCGTTTACAATCTGACAGAAAATGCTGTGAAGTTTGTAAATGACGGCGGATATCTGGCGTTTGATTTTTCATCTGATGCAAAGCATATTTATGTGAGCGTGAAAAATAGCGGCACAGGACTCAGCAAAGAAGAAATTCCAAAGATTTTTGATCGCTTTTATAAAACAGACCGCTCCAGAGGGTTAGATAAAAACGGCGTAGGTCTTGGACTTTATATTGTGCGCTCGATCGTGAGCTTGCACGGCGGTGAAATTATTGTGCGCAGCACAGAAGGTGAGTTTGTCGAATTCATGTTTTCACTGCCCTATATGCGGCAGAGTACCAAATTTAAAAAGAACCCGCCGGCCTCTTCTTTAACAGAAGCAGAGTGATCGGATAGAGTATGCAAGGAGGATCTTTCATGCAGGAAGAATACAGACCTGGTTTTGGAAATGGAAAAAATGAATCGTCCGAATCAGCGGAGCAGATGTCCGGATCGATGCAGCCGGAAAACGGGAATGTGACACAGCCTTATCAGGAATCACAGCCCAATCCGCCACAATGGCCAAACGATCAGAATATGCACGCAGATACGAACTTTGCATCTTCGCAGCCGCCGTTTGCGTCGAATCGGCCGGAGGGACAATGGAACTATTGCGATTATGGACCGATCGGCACGGAAGAACCAAAGTCCGCGAATGATCATAAAAAAGAGAAAAAGCCGGGAGCGGGACTGCGCGTGTTTGCCATTGTAATGAGCGTGTTGTTCGTTTTGTCCGCAGGTGGATTTGCGGCTGTCTTATTAGGCGGTCAGTTTAAACAGACGGTATCGACGGAGAGTTCAGAGGTATCCGGTCCGCTGTTCCAGACTGAATCGACACCGGATGGAACAGCAGATGATGAGATTATCGAAGGCGAACCGCTCACAAACAGTCAGATTTATCGCAAAGTAGAACCGGCTGTCGTTGGAATCGTCGGCTATACACGCAGTGTGACAGGAACACAGCCGATGAGCCAGGGTTCAGGCGTTGTATTTCGTGAAGATGGTTACATCGTAACGAATAATCACGTTGTGACAAATGAAGAAACCGGTGCGGTCTATGATAAAATCGAAGTGATTCTTTCCAGTGGTGACAGCTACATTGCGACGTTTGTAGGCGGCGACCGGCAATCGGATCTTGCAGTGCTGAAAGTAGATGCCACAGGCATGCATGCGGCTGTGTTTGGCGACTCGGATAAGCTTGAGGTTGGCGACGAGGCAATTGTAATTGGTAATCCGAGCGGCCTTGCTTTAGCAGGCAGCTTTACGCACGGTTATATTTCGGCGCTCAATCGTACCGTCTATGTTTCAACGATTGGTTCTAACGTGAACTTCATTCAGACAGATGCGGCAATCAACCCCGGAAACTCCGGCGGCGCTTTGGTCAACAAATATGGTCAAGTGGTTGGAATTACTTCGGCAAAACTTGCGGAAGAGGGGTATGAGGGAATTGGATTTGCAATTCCTGTGAATGATGCAAAGCCAATCATTGAATCGCTGATTCAAAGCGGCTATGTAACAGGCAGAGTCTATATCGGCATTACCTATCGTGCGATCTCTGAAACGATTGCTGAGCTCAACTCGATTCCTCGCGGATTGCGTGTCATTGCAATCGATGAAAATGCGGATGTTGCAAAACAGGGATTGCAGGTTGGCGATATTATTACAAAGCTCGATGATACAGAAGTGTATGATTCCGAAACGGTAGACGCGGTTTTGACCGGAAAGAAACCAGGTGATTCGATTAAGATCACGGTTTATCGTGTGAATACTGATACCGGTGTTGCTTCTACCTTAGAAATTACTGCAACACTTGCAGAAAAAACATCGTAAACATTGAAAGCCTGCCTCGTCGAAAAGGCAGGCTTTTTATCATAAGCGGAACTGCTGCTTCCGCTGCCGTAAGCTCTTTTAAAGGACAAGTCCACTTTTTGGCACACTTCCGCGTTCTCTCATTCCGTTATCTTATCTTATGTAGCAGCGTGTGTATTGGACTTTGAATGAAGCAATAGAAGAAAATCGGTACGGAATGAGCGCTTTCATGCCAAAAACATTCTTTTCCTTGCTTTTTTTAAAGAAACCTTTTCATTTTATCATCTTTTTGGGAGCGCAAGTAAGAAAATAAGGTGTTTGCCTTGACGTTACGGGGCGAATTTAGTAAAATAATATTGATATCGTCTGACTAAACGACCAAAGCAGCTTAATTTTTGACAGGAGTTGTTCCATGAATATTATATCGCCATCTATTCTTGCAGCGGATTTTGGAAATTTAAAAAGTGAAATCGAACGTGTAAAAGAAGCGCAGTGGATTCATATTGATGTGATGGACGGGCACTTTGTGCCGAACATTTCATTTGGATTGCCCGTTGTTTCTGCGGTACGCAAACTCACCTCGCAGGTTTTGGACGTGCATTTGATGATTTCAAACCCGCTTTCTTATGCCGAGCGGTTCGTGCAAGCCGGTGCAGATTTTGTGGTGTTTCATATGGAATCGGATGACGATCCGAAAGAGACGATTCGAGCGATTAAAAGTGCCGGCGCAAAAGCCGGTGCGGCAATTAAGCCTTCAACACCGGTTGAAGTGCTTTATGATGTGATGGATTCGCTGGACTTGGCACTTATTATGACTGTGGAACCCGGATTTGGGGGACAGTCTTTCTTACATGAAACAGTGCCGAAGATTCAAGCACTTCGTGCATATTGTGCAAAAAAGAATATCCATGTACCGATTCAGGTGGATGGCGGAATCAATCGTGAAACCGCTGTGACTTGTGTAGATGCGGGTGCAGATGTTTTGGTGGCAGGTTCTTATGTATTTGCACATCATGATGCTGCGGCTGCGGTACATTCACTCATGTGGCTGTGACAATATTTCACTGATTTTTGCAGCAGCGTCTGTGATAAACAGTGGCTGTGCGTATTCCTCAATCAGCACAGCTGCCGTTTTAGATGGAAGCTGATATTGTCGGTATGGTTTGAGAATATCAATGAGCATCGGATCAGCTGGATTATATGGATAGATAATCAGAAAACAGCTTCGATTTTGATAGTAGAGCGCACTTTGTACAATGATATGACCAAATGTCTGTTCCAGTGCGGTGCAAAGTTCGACTGCGAGAAAGATAGACGGCAGCTTAAATGCAAGTTCAAATGGATGAGAAATCTTTGGCTGACAGGTCGCTTTTTCACTCATGTATAGAATACATCCGCCGTCAGCATATGGATAGGCTTCGATCAACAGACTTTTATCTGTAAAATCAATATTGGCTGTTTGCTTTACAGCGGAGATCAGTGCGATCAGCGCGCGATGCGTTTGGGGATTTTGTTCGTCGAACGTTTCATAGCGTAAATTCATGTCGGAAAGATCTTTCGCGGTCAGTACGATTTTTACTCCATTTCGCTCAAATGATTCAATTTTCAAAACGATCACTCCAGTGCTGTCTGGAAACTGCTATGTTGTATCATATTGTAAAAAACAGTGTTTCATGCAGCCTGAATCCATGAAGGAGGAAAAATGGCACAAGGGATCAAAACCAGTACACAGGCAACGATGTCCCGGCGTGATATTGATATGCTGGTGGCGTTGTGTGCGCTTTGTGTTATGCCGGTTTATTTATATGGTGTGCAAGTGCTTTGGCTCTTGCTGACAGCCGTGATTACGGCGATCGTGGCAGAGTATATCTGCACACGTTTGCGCGGACAGCGCCGTATCCAAAAAGGTGATTTTTCATATTTGATTACTGCGCTGATTGTAGCGCTCTTAATGCCGGCTTCTGCGCCGTTTTGGATTGTTGCGGTAGCAGTTATATTCGGCCTTTGTATTGCAAAGCATCCGTTTGGCGGCAGGGGAATGAATATTTTTAATCCTGCGGCAGCCGGAATTGCATTTGTAACAATTTGCTGGCCGGATATTATGAATAAGTATCCGCTTCCGCTTTCACAGATTTTGATTTTCTCCACAACACCGGCAAGTACGCTGCGTGTTGGCGGAACACCGAATATCAGTGTGTTCAATTTGCTGTTGGGCAATTTTGCCGGTCCGATGGGTGCCACGGTTATGATCGTGCTTGCAGCTTGTTTACTGTTTTTGCTGTTTCGTCGGACTGCATCACTTCGTGTCATTGTTCCGGTGGTATTGATCGTCGGATGCTGCGCAATTTTCCTGCCGCGATTGGCTACAGGCCGCGCAAATTCACTGGAGTTTGAATTTGCTTCGGGTGCGCTTGTATTTGGCCTTACCTTTATGGCAAGCGATCCATGCACATTGCCGAAAACCAATTCCGGACAGATTATCTACGGTACGCTTTTGGGTATTTTCGTTGTATTGATGCGCCGGTTCGGTTCGTTTGATGCAGAATTTGTGTTTGCGCTTTTGCTGGCAAATGCGTTTTCTCCATCGTGCGATCGATATGCACGAAAACTTCGGTTTGCAATTTCGCGTTTGAAACACCGGAGTCATAAAAAGCAAACGGCATTATCCGCAAAGGAAGCAGGTGATGCAGTTGAATAAGACATTTTACGAACGAAACAAGGAAAGACTTCAGAAGTTTAACGGTCTTTTCATGACCAATCCTGTTGTGGAGCGCGGCTTTATTTTAGCTCCTGTTGTTGCAGCAGCGTACAGCTGTGAAAATGCAGTATCGCTGGGAATTGGATTTTTAATTATTACGTTTGTGACGGTAATGCTTTCTTCGTTTATTCCAAAACGAATTCCTTATACGATTCGCATTATTTTATATGCGTTGATTGGCTGTGTCGTGTTTGTTCCGACTGCTATGCTGATTGATTGGATATTTGAAGACGCACTCTATACGGTTGGTATCTTTTTGCCGCTGCTTGTAGCCAATTCTTTGATCGTTGTAAAAAGCGAATCCCGCTTCCATAAGCATCAAAAAGGCTATATGGCAGTTGACGTATTGAGCCACACAATCGGTTTTTTCATCGTCATTATGATTGTTGGTCTGATTCGTGAATTTTTCGGTGCGGGATCTTTGTTTGGCGTTTTGCTCAATCAGTGGGCGGTTGCACCTGCGCTGCTGATGCCGTTTTCCGGATTTATCCTGGTGGGACTTTTGGCGGCGCTTTGCAATAAGATCCGTAAGCGAATTGAATATCCGCGCAAGAAAGAGGAGGACTTTAAATGAACGAGTTTATGAGTGCACTCCGTACATTTCTCGGGGATATGTTTACCTACGGTATGATTGCGATCTTTTTGGAAAATACAATTTTTTCGCGCTCGATCGGTGTTTCAACCGTCTTGCTCTCTGTACGTAAAAAGTATAACATCTTTTTGCTCGGTCTGATTATGACCAGCGTGCTTCTGGTATCTTCGATTGTGGTTTACTTCATTTTCCCGCTTTTAAAACCACTTTCTTATTCCTATTATTTGATTCCGCCTGTTTATGTGGCGGTGATCGGTGTCATTTATGTATTCGCACTGCTCTTGACGCAGAAATTTGCGAAAAAACGCAGAAAGGAAATCCTTTCGATTATTCATGTGGGCGTGTTTAACTGTGCCGTTCTCGGTGCATTGATGCTTGCAACCAATAATGCGTCTGCGTCATTTGGTATGTTTTTAGGGTTTGCGATTGGTACTGGAATCGGCTTTACGCTTGCTTCTTATACGGTTCGCATTGCATTTGAGCATTTGTCGAGTGATGCGGTTCCGGAATCATTTCGCGGATTCCCTATTACACTCATTTACATTGGACTGGTTTCACTTGCACTGTATGGTGTAATCGGACATGAACTTCCGTTTTAAACAAAAGCATATTTTCGTTTACTGATGCATAAAACAAAATAAGTGCGAATGTTTGATGTGCACAGGATGAAATAAAGGAGATTGTTATGGCAAAACCAAGGAAAGTGGTGCGGACAAAACGAATTTACAAGACCCATTCAAAGCTGCCGGGTCGTGTGATGCGGGGCGTTTTGTTTGCGCTGTTAATTGTGTTACTTGTGGGATTTGGATATGCAGTGAGCAAAGCAATCGGCGGATGGCTTTCCAATACTGAGCAGACGCCTGAAAGCTCACAGCAGACAAGTCTGCCAAGCGATCCTGCAGTGGAATCTTCTGTAGAGTCGAGTGAAGAGCAAAATGAAACGCAGTCGGTGAAAGGTGTTGTGATGACACCCGACAATGCGAAGCTGACAGGTGAAGCACTTGAAAACTATTTGACAGGATTAAAAGAAGAAGGATATAACACTGTATTTGTAACCCTCAAAGATGAAAATGGTGACGTTTGGTATCAGTCGGATGCCGAAGAAGCGATTCGTCTGAATACAGTCCGTTCGGATGCGTTTGATGCACAGGCGCTTTGTGAGGCGATCAAAAAGGCAGGACTTACACCGGCGGCACATATTACCGGTCTACGTGACCCGAAAGCCGCACATGTGCGCAACCAGAACTCCTTCGCGTATTCAAACCAGCTGAATACCAACTGGCTCGATTCTTCTGCGGAGCTGGGAGGAAAAGCATGGCTGAATCCATATATGGAGAATGCAAGATTGTATTTAAGTCAGTTGGCTGCTGACGCCGCAGACAAGGGATTTGAGCAAATCGTAGTTAGTGATGTAAACTTCCCGACACGCAACACAACCCATATGAACACGATTCTAACAGAACCGTCGCGTACTGCAATTCTTGGACAGACGCTTGATGAAATGCAGGAAGCTGCCGGTGACGTACCGGTGTATAACTGGGTGGATATGGCCGAGCAGTCCTCGCTTAGTGAAAACGCAGGACTTGTCGATCTGCGTGAGATCGGGTATGGGAAAAATGCACCAGAAATCAGTCTTTCTGCTATCGCTGAAAAACGCAGTGTTTTAGCACAGAAATATAGTGTTGAGGCAGACGATTTGACGATCGCAGAGGCGATGCTCAGTCAGATGAAAGAAGATACTGTGCTGTCCGGTGAATTGATGCCGGTAATTGCACAAGAAGATCTGCAAACGTTGCTGCCGGTGCTCGAGCGGCTCGAAATCGATTCTTATATTGTATTATAGCGGAACTTCCGCTTTAATAAAGCGTTCCTTGGTATAGGGAAATTTTGCAATGGAAAGAGGAAACTGTCATGAAGGAAATGGAATTGTATCAACTGTGGAGCAAAACTGAATTGGAAGACGCAGATTTAAGCGAAGAGCTGGCAGCGATTTCCGGCGATACCGATGCGATCAAAGACCGTTTTTATCGTGAACTGGAATTTGGCACCGGCGGTCTGCGCGGTGTAATTGGTGCGGGTACCAACCGTATGAACATCTATACCGTTCGCAAAGCAACCCAAGGTCTTGCTGATTACTTAAATGAGGCAGTTGAAACACCGAGTGTTGCAATCAGCTATGACAGCCGTATTAAATCGGACAAGTTTGCCAAAGAAACTGCACGTGTCTTTGCTGCAAACGGAATCAAAGCGTATATTTATCCGCAGCTGATGCCGACACCGTGCCTGTCATTTGCAGTTCGTGAGCTCGGCTGTGATGCTGGCGTTATGGTAACTGCTTCGCATAACCCTGCAAAATACAACGGCTATAAAGCGTATGGCCCGGATGGATGCCAGCTGACGCTTGAGGCTGCTGACCGTGTATTAAGCTTGATCGAAAAGGTTGACTTGTTCCACGGCGTAAAACTGGTTGATTTCGATGAAGCGCTCAAAGACGGCAGCATCGAATATATCAAACCGGAAGTAGAAGAGAAATTCCTTGAAAACGTAAAAGCACAGGCACTTGATCTGGAAGCATGCGAGAAAGCAAACCTGAAAGTTGTCTACACACCGCTCAACGGAACAGGCAACATTCCGGTTCGCAGAATTCTTGCGATGCGCGGCATTAAAGACGTTACAGTTGTTAAGGAACAGGAACTGCCGGATGGCACATTCAAAACCTGCCCGTTCCCGAATCCGGAAATTCCGGAGGCACTTGCACTCGGCCTTGATTTGTGCAAAGAAGTAAAACCGGATCTTCTGCTTGCAACTGACCCGGACTGTGACCGTGTTGGTATTGCTGTTCCGGATGAAAACGGCGAATATGTTCTGATCACAGGCAACGAAGTCGGCGCACTGCTGATGGAATACATCTGCAAACAGCGTACAGAGAAAGGCACCATGCCGAAAGATCCGATCGCGGTAAAAACAATCGTTACCACTGAGCTTGCAGCAAAGATTGCAGCAGACTATGGTGTAAAAGTGATCAACGTATTGACCGGATTTAAGTTTATCGGTGAGCAGATTCTTTACCTTGAGCAGAAAGGCGAAACCGATCGTTATCTGTTTGGCTTTGAAGAGAGCTATGGCTATCTGGCTGGTACTTATGCAAGAGATAAGGACGCTGTGGTCGCTTCCATGCTCATCTGTGAAATGGCTGCAAACTATAAGCTTCAGGGTGTTTCGATTCTGACAGCGCTCAACCGGATTTATGAAAAATACGGTTATTACATTCATCGTCAGCAGAGCTTCACCTGTGAAGGCGCTGCAGGCATGGAGCAGATGAAAGCGATCATGACTTCGCTTCGTACCAATACACCGAAAGAAATTGCAGGTCAGGCGGTTGTAAGCTTCAGCGATTATCTGGCAAGCAAAACGATTGATATGAATTCCGGTGCAGAAACAGCAATTGAGCTGCCGAAATCGGATGTTCTGTCCTTTACACTGGCAAACGGCAACAGCATTGTGCTCCGTCCGTCTGGAACAGAACCGAAAATCAAAGCATACTATACTGGAATCAGTGCAACAAAAGAGGGTGCTTTGGCAGCAATCGAAGAAATGAAAGTTTCGTTTACAAAAGTTTTGGGCTTCTGAGTTTTCATTCACACAAAAACACGGAATCGTTTACGATTCCGTGTTTTTCTTTTGTTGCAAAAGATACGACAATGTGTTAAACTAAAAACACAATGAGATCAGCGGGAGGATTTTTCATGATAAGAAAATTATGTGCAGTTTGTTGTGCAGCAATCGTTTTGTTGTTTGCCGGCTGCACGAGCAGTGAACAAAAAAATACCGAATATCTTCAGTCTGTTCGCACATCAATGACGGCGATTTCCGATGCGACAGAACCGTTTTCTGCTGATCTGGATGCGATGTTCTCTTCTATTACAGATGACACCAAGCAGAAAGTATTGGATGATCTTGCAGCAATGAAAACAGCATATGCGTCGCTTTCTGAGTTGGAGGCGCCGAAAGACTATGAACAGGTACAAGCATTGTTGGAAGAAAGTGCAACGCAGGCGACTGCCGGAATTGAAATTTATGAAACGGCAATCGGTGATTTGAGTGCATCTACCTTCAATCAATCGTTTGTAGATGCGCTTGCACCTGGAGATGAAGCGATGAGCCAGGCGTTTGCAAAGCTGGATGAAGCGTCGGCGCTATTGACCAATGCAGAGTAAAATGAAACGGCACGGAAGAAATTCCGTGCCGTTTTTTATCAGATCAAATTTTTTAAAATGTTTTCTGCGCCAAACTGGAATGCACCATACATTGCGGAGTTTGTATAAAACGGTGTTGTAACAGCCGGAGGCGGCAGAGGAATTTGCGCGAGACAGTGCATCACCGTATCGGTTAAAATGCTGCCAAACCCCGTATATTCGCCGCCGATGATTACCATTTGCAGGTTAAGTGTATAAGCGATATTTGCAATTACACGCGCCACAACACGCGCGGTGTCTTTTGCAAACTGAATGCAGAATGTGTCACCGTTTGCAGCTGCTTCAATCATCATGTCAAGATAGAATGTGTGGTTTTTAAAATGTGCAGCAAGTGAAGAGGCGGCCGCTTCTTCCGGATGAGCAGCGATATAGCGGCGAATTCCTTCCATAGACGTAATATGCTGGAGTTCGTCATAGCAGTGAAGCCAGTCGTTATAGACAATAGAATAAGCAAGCTCACCGCCGGAATGGGAATGTCCTTCATAGAGCTGGCCGTTTAAAATCAGACCGCCGCCCACTGCAAGACCGATCCATGCAAACAACAGATTGTCCACATGTTTGCCGACCCCGAAATGTTTTTCGCCAAGCGCCGCGAGGTCAATATCGTTTTTCACCGCAATTTTACCGGCAAATTGATCATGAAACACATCTGCTAAATTGATTTTGTCGCCGTTGCGGCATTCAAACGGAATATGTTGTTCATCGTAGCAGGAAGTAGGCGCGGTGATGACCAGTTTTCCGATTTGTTCGTGCGGAATATTGTGTTCCTTGCAGAGTGCATCAATTTGCTTTGGCACCTCAGAATGAATCCAAGCGCCGGAAAGATCGCATGGAAAAGAAATGGAATCAATAAAAATTGGTTCGCAGTACAAATTGCATACCGCTACAGGAATTTTTCCTCGCGTAATATAGCTGATAAAGTCAAGAACCAGTACATAGCGTACATTTTTATTGAAATCAACAAGCATCGGCTTTTTGCCGATTTCACTTTCTGAAAAACCGATTTCCATGAGAAGATCCCGTTCCATCAGCGCGGTGATATTTGCGGAAACCGTCGGTTTGCTGATCGAAAGCTTTTTTGAAAGATCCGCCCGGGAGATTGGTCCGTGTTCAATAATATATTTCGCGATTGCACGCTGATTGTTTTGCTTTAAGAGTGTTTGATTTCCTGCCGGCATACGTCCACCGCTTTCTTTGTCTATCCTTAAAATCATTATAAGGCGAAAGCGTCATAGTGTCAAGAAATACACGGAAAACAGGGAAATGCGGTTGCTTTTTTTACATGTACATGATATGATAAAACGCTGGAAGAATGGGAAAGGAATGTGGAACAACATGCGGATGCGCGCAAAAAAATGGGCACGGCCGGAACTTGCGGTGTGCCCGTACTATGTAAAAGAACCACAAGAATATAAAGGAAAATGGGATACGGCGTTTTCAAAAAAACAGCCGCTTCATGTGGAATTAGGATGCGGGAAAGGCCGCTTTTTGGCACAGGCAGGAATCTACAATCCGCAGGTGAATTTTCTTGGCATTGATCTGATCAGTGATATGTTGGGCGTCGCACGCCGCACGATTGAATCAGCATATGCACAAGTAGAGCGTCCGGTGGATAATATCCTGCTTGCAAGTATGGAGATTACACGGATTGATATGGATTTTTCAGATGCGCCTGCCGATCAGGCGGAGCGAATTTATATCAATTTCTGCAATCCGTGGTTTAAACCGTCTCAGCATAAAAAACGGCTGACACATCCGCGTCAGCTTGAAAAATACCGGATGTTCTTAAAAGACGGCGGCGAAATTTGGTTTAAAACAGATGATGATTTGCTGTTTCATCATTCAATCGGATATTTTGAACAGATGGGATTTTCTATTCGTTATTTGACATATGATTTGCATACAAGCGGTTTTTCGCCCAATTATCGTACCGAACACGAAGAAATGTATACCGCACAGGGGATCAAAACAAAATTTTTGATTGCAGTCAAAGAGCCGGGAGAATATTTGGCGCCAAAACGCGAAAAAACTTTAGAAACCGCGGAAAATAAGGCTTGACACTGCCGCGCTTTTTCGGTATAATATCCACTTGTAAAGCTTAATTGCTTTACAAGCCGCGAAAAGGATGTGGGTGGATGAGTAAGAATTTAAACGTTGCGGTTTTGCTCGATTTTTACGGGAATATGCTGACCGACAAACAGCGTGACGCCATCGACCTTTATTATAATCAGGATCTTTCACTGTCGGAGATTGCCGAGCATCAGGAAATTACCAGACAGGGTGTACGGGATTCGATTAAACGCGGTGAAGTGTACTTGTTTGAACTCGAAGATAAACTTCATTTGTTCGATCAGTATATTGAAACGCTCAAGGCATTTCAGGAGATCGGATATGTAGCAGATCGGATTGCACGGGAGAACGATGCGGTTCATCATTCTCGGGCGATTTCCGATAATATTGATCAGATTAAACGCGTGATCGAACGGTATGTGGAGAAAAACGCGTAAAAAAGGAGAGGAACAGATTTGGCATTTGAATCGTTGTCGGATAAACTTGCAGCGGCGTTTAAAAAGCTGCGCTCTAAGGGCAAACTGACCGAACAGGATATCAAAGAAGCCATGCGCGAAGTGAAAATGGCACTGCTCGAAGCAGACGTCAGCTATAAAGTTGTACGCGATTTTGTCAAATCGGTAAGCGAGCGCGCAGTCGGTGCAGAGGTCATGGAAAGTTTGACGCCTGCACAGCAGGTCGTTAAAATCGTAAATGACGAGCTTTGCCAACTGATGGGAAATGAAAATCAACGCATTCGATTCGCTTCCAATCCGCCGACTGTTATGATGATGTGCGGCTTGCAGGGTGCCGGTAAAACGACCCATGCAGCAAAGCTTGCGAAGTATTTTATGAAAGACAATCACCGTCCGCTCTTGGTTGCGTGTGACGTCTATCGTCCGGCTGCAATTGAGCAGCTTAAAGTGGTTGGTTCGCAGGTTGGCGCGCCTGTCTTTGAAATGGGACAGGGTGATCCGGTGAAAATTGCACAGGCGGCAATCCGTCATGCAAAGGATTACGGCAATGATATTGTCATTATCGATACCGCCGGCCGTCTGCACATTGACGAAACACTGATGGATGAGTTAAAACGCATCAAAGCAGCGGTTTCTCCGCAGGAGATCATGCTGGTGGTTGATGCGATGACCGGTCAGGACGCGGTCAATGTCGCAGAGTCGTTCCATAACGCACTTGATATTGATTCTGTACTTTTAACGAAGCTTGACGGCGATACACGCGGCGGTGCAGCACTTTCTGTGTTGGCTGTCACCGGAAAGCCGATCAAATTTGTTGGTATGGGCGAAAAGCTTGATGAGATCGAGCCGTTCCACCCAAAACGAATGGCATCGCGTATCCTTGGAATGGGCGATGTGCTTACACTGATCGAAAAGGCGCAGACTGCGCTTGACGATAAAAAAGCGGATGAAATGCTTCAGAAAATGAAGCAGAACAGCTTTGATATGAATGATCTGTTAGAGCAGATGCACCAGATCCGGAATATGGGTTCGATGAAACAGCTTTTATCGATGATCCCCGGTGTCGCATCAAAGATCAAAGATTTGGATATCGATGATCGCCAGCTTGTATATGTTGAGGCGATCATTACGTCGATGACAAAAGAAGAGCGTGAGAAACCTTCGATTATCAATCCGAGCCGGAAACGCCGGATTGCCGCCGGATGCGGACGAAAGGTGGAAGACGTCAATCGTCTGCTAAAACAATTTGAGCAGATGCAGAAAATGATGAAGCAGATGAGTGGAATGAAAGGCAAGAAAGGCCGTCGGATGCGGATGCCGAATTTCCCAATGCAGTAAATGTTTGATATTCTCCCGCTTACTGTGGGTTGAATCTATATATTTTAATACAATATGTAATTTATTTTTCAGGAGGACTTTTCAAATGGCAGTAAAAATCAGACTTCGCCGTATGGGCGCGAAAAAAGCACCGTTTTATCGTATCGTTGTGGCTGACTCGAGATATCCGAGAGATGGCCGTTTCATTGAAGAGATCGGCTACTATGATCCGACCAAAAATCCGTCTGTTGTAAAAGTAGACGCTGATAAAGCAAAAGAGTGGATCAAAAACGGTGCACAGCCGACTGACACTGTTAAAAAATTGCTCAAAGATAACGGCGCTCTGTAATTAAGACATTCGTTTTGCAAAACGCAAAGGAGTCACGGAGGGCAATATGAAAGAGTTATTGGAATCCATCGCAAAAGGCCTTGTCAATGATAAGGACGCTGTGAATGTGACGGTAGACGAGCCGAATGAGGAAGGCGTCACCGTATATCATCTTCATGTCGCGCCGGATGATATGGGCCGTGTGATCGGCAAACAGGGCCGGATTGCAAAAGCAATCCGTGTTGTGATGCGTGCAGGCGCATCGCGTACAGAAGAAAAAGTTGCAGTCGAAATTGACTGATGCAAAAACGGGAAGCATTTGCTTCCCGTTTTGTATACCGGACAGAATGAAAAAACGGAGGAAGCGGTATGAAAAAAGCGTTTTTGGAAATCGGAAAAATCGTTTCAACCAGTGGCCTAAAAGGCGAAGTCCGTGTACAGCCATGGAGTGATTCGCCGTCGTTTTTGCTCTCGTTTGAAACGATGTATTTTGATGCGGGAAACGAGAAGGTCAAAGTGGAAAAAGGCCGTTTGAATAAAAATATTGTTGTATTGAAACTCTCGTGTGCGAATACGGTGGAGCAAGCCAATGCACTGCGTGGCCGTATTTTGTATGTGGCGCGTGAGGATGTAAATTTGGAAGAACGGACCTATTTTGTACAGGATCTCATCGGACTGCGTGTGATTGATGCAGACGATGAAACGATTGAATACGGAACGCTTTCTGATGTGAGCCAGACGGGAGCCAATGACGTCTATCACATCGAGAAGAACAAAAAAGTAACATTGATTCCGGCAATCCGCCAGGTTATCATCGATACTGACATTGATGCGGGTGTGATGAAAATTCGGCCGATGAAAGGGCTTTTTGACGATGAGGATTGATATTGCGACCTTGTTTCCCGAAATGTGCGAAACTGTGTTAAATGAAAGCATCATCGGACGTGCACGCCGTGCAGGATTCATCGAACTGCACTGTCACAACATCCGCAGTTATACGACCGACAAACACGGCCGTGTGGATGATTATGGTTATGGCGGCGGAAAAGGCATGGTGATGCAGGCAGATCCGATTTTCCGTTGTTATGAGGCGGTGTGCGCAGAACTTCCGAAAAAGCCGCATGTGATCTATCTTTCACCGCAGGGTCGGGTGCTTACACAGCAGCGTTGTGTGGAGTATGCGCAGATGGATTTTTTATTTTTGCTGTGCGGTCACTATGAGGGTGTGGATGAGCGTGTGCTCGAGGAAATCGTTGATGAAGAGGTCTCCATCGGCGATTATGTGCTGACTGGCGGAGAGCTGCCGGCGCTTGTTTTAACCGATGCGATTGCACGAATGTGTGACGGCGTACTCGCAGAAAGCATATGCTATGAAGAGGAAAGTCATTTTGCAGGCTTGCTCGAATACCCGCAATACACCCGTCCGGAAGTTTGGCACGAAAAGCCGGTTCCACAGGTGCTTCTGTCCGGACACCACAAAAATATTGCAGATTGGCGGCGTGCAAAGCAACTTTTGCGTACACAAGAAAAACGCCCTGATTTGTATGAAAAATACAAACTTACTAAAGAAGATGAAAAATTGATACAGAAACATCCGGAATTATTTGGGAAATAGAATGCAAATTCCAGTGTACATTACCATCTGTGTTGAAAGAATTGTGTGAGAGTTGCACAATCGGAGGAAATCTAAAAACGGGGCGAAATGGCGAAAAAGCAGAAAATCGAGAGAAACGTTTCGCATTTTATTTTTGATACATTGACGTCGAAAATGATTATGTTATAATAAGATCACACGTTTTGATTTATACTATATTTTAATTAGATCTATGAAGAGGAGCGCTTGAGATGTACGTAAGTGAGGTAAAAGTTCAGAATCAGGTAGGATTGCATGCACGTCCGGCCACTTTCTTTATTCAGAAAGCAAATGAGTTTAAATCATCAATCTGGGTGGAAAAAGATGAGCGCCGTGTGAATGCAAAGAGCCTTCTTGGTGTGTTGTCTCTTGGTATTGTGGGCGGCACAGACATTCGCATCATTGCGGATGGCGTTGACGAGCAGCTTGCAGTTGACAGCTTGGTTCGTCTGATTGACAATGGATTTACAGAATAAGCTTACGCAAAAGGCTGTTGCAGAATCTCTGCAGCAGTTTTCTTTTTTGTCGCATAAAAAAACGCGCCGCTTTTGTGCGGCGCGCCTTTTTGTGAAAAAACAAGATTATTCCACGATGAATTTTTTGATATCAGCAAAGAAAGCGTCTGCGTTATCAGTATGTGCATCGAGTTTAATCGGTTTTGAAATGTCGAGGCTGAAAATACCCATGATGGATTTAGCATCAACAGCATATCTACCAGAGATCAAATCGACATCGTAATCACATTTGCAGACGGTGTTTACAAATTCTTTGACATCGTTAATAGTGTTTAAGCGGATCATGACTGTTTTCATATGGAAACCCCCTAAGTTTGTTTTATAGTTTTTCACTATAATTCAAATATAACAGGTCAATTCTTTTTCGTCAACTGTTAATTGTAAACTTCATGAAATTCCTTTATAATTATATTAAACAATTTACGAACATTGAGCAGTTTTCTGTGACCGATGGAAAACTGCGTACGGGGGAACAAATGAAGGCGTCATTTTATACATTTGGATGCAAAGTGAATCAATATGAAACACAGGTGCTTTCGCAGTATTTTGCATCGCAGGGATTCGAGGTTGTACCGTTTGAAGAAGAAGCGGATGTTTATGTGATCAATTCCTGCACGGTGACGTCATCTGGAGATAAAAAGACAAAGCAGCTGGTACGTCAGACCAAGCGGCGTGCACCGCATGCAGTGGTTGCGTTGGTGGGATGTTTTCCGCAGGCGTTTCCTGAAAAGGCAGCAGCCGTTACGGAAGCGGATGTGGTGGCCGGCGCGAAAGATCGCAAGCAGCTATTCGACAGCGTGTGCAAAGCAATGAATGAAAAGCAGCGTGTGGTGACGCTTTCACCGCATACACCGGGAGAGCCGTTTGAACCGATGCAGGCGGACTTTTTTGCGGAGCATACACGCGCGTTTGTTAAGATTGAGGATGGCTGTGATCGATATTGCAGTTATTGCATTATTCCAAAAGCACGCGGTCCAATTCGCTCAAAACCGATTGAGGATATCAAACGTGAGCTTTCCGGACTCGCAAAAAACGGATATAAAGAAGTGGTTCTGGTTGGAATCAATTTAAGTTCCTACGGAAAAGAAACGGGTGCATTTCGTCTGGCAGAAGCAGTGGAAGCTGCCTGCTCAGTAGAAGGAATCGAACGCGTTCGGCTTGGTTCATTGGAACCGGAACTTTTAACAGATGACGATCTTGACCGGATGGCAAGGCAAAAAAAATTCTGTCCGCAATTTCACCTTTCGCTGCAAAGCGGTTGTGACCGTACATTAAAACGGATGAACCGCCATTATACGGCAGCAGAATATGAGGCGCTTGTTACGCGCATCCGTGCGCGGTTTGATCATGCGGCAATTACCACCGATATCATGGTGGGATTTGCCGGTGAAACGGAAGAGGATTTCTTAGAATCCGTTTCGTTTGCGGAAAAAATCGGATTTGCACGGGTCCATGTATTTGCCTACTCTGTTCGAGCAGGTACCCGTGCGGAGAAAATGGACGGACATTTACCGCAGTCCGTCAAGGAAGCGCGCAGCCGCGAGATGATCAAGCGGACCGATGCGCTTCACGCTGCATTTTTGCAGTCTCAACTTTTGACTGTCCAGTCGGTGCTGTTTGAAACCAGACAGCCCGATGGGTTGTATACCGGATATACTGAGAATTATACACGTGTCACGGTACCGTGTGATCGGGATATCTGTGGAGAAATTCTTCCGGTGCGTCTGTTATCATGCGATCAGGAGACGTGCAGCGGAGAGATCGTTTCCGGTGTTTTGCCGGAAGGAATGTGAATTTTACAGACAGGAGAGGAAAACCAGCATGTCAGTCTACAGAATTTATGTGGAGAAAAAAGCGCCGTTTGCCGTGGAGGCAAAGAGTATTCTTGCGGATATCCGCACCTCTTTGCAGATCACGTCAGTGGAATCGCTTCGCCTTATTAACCGCTATGATGTGGAAGGCGTATCAGAGGATGTGTTCAAACAGGCACAGCCGACTGTTTTTTCTGAGCCCAGCGTGGATCATGTCTTTTTTAAACTGCCCGAACTTGCGGACAATGAGCATGTGTTTGCGATCGAATATCTTCCGGGACAGTTTGATCAGCGTGCCGATTCATGTGCACAGTGCATTCAGCTTCTTGTGCAGGGAGATCGTCCCACTGTCCGGAATGCGCGTGTGTATATCCTGACCGGCGAACTGACGGCTGAGGAACTGCAGACCATTAAATCGTATCTCATTAACCCGGTGGAAAGCCGTGAAGCATCGCTCGAGATGCCAAAGACCCTTGCACAGAACTATGAAGTGAAAACAACCGTCGAAACACTCGAGGGCTTCATTGGTTTTTCGGAAGAGGAACTTGCGGCTTTCGTGAAATCCTACGGCTTAGCGATGGATTCCGATGATTTGGCATTCTGCCAAGCCTACTTCAGAGATACGGAGCACCGCGATCCGACGATCACCGAAATTCGTATGATCGATACGTATTGGTCGGATCACTGCCGCCATACCACATTCCTTACGAATATTGACAATGTCTACATTGCAGATGAAAATATCAAACAGACATACGAGCGTTATCTGAAAGCGCGTGAGGTTCTCTATCGCGGAAGAACGGATAAACCGGTCACTCTGATGGATCTGGCTGTTTTCGGCGCAAAACAGTTAAAGAGTGAAGGCAAGCTTCGTGATCTTGATGAATCCGAAGAGATCAACGCATGTTCTGTTAAAATTAAAGTGGATGTAAACGGTCAGACTGAGGATTGGCTGTTGATGTTTAAAAACGAAACACACAACCATCCGACCGAGATCGAACCGTTCGGCGGCGCTGCAACATGCTTGGGCGGCGCAATCCGCGATCCGCTGTCCGGCCGTGCCTATGTGTATCAGGCAATGCGCGTAACCGGCGCAGCAAATCCGCTTGTTGCGGTTGAGGACACCATCGAAGGTAAACTGCCGCAGAGAAAAATCGTCACAGGTGCAGCAGCAGGCTACAGCTCCTACGGCAACCAGATTGGTCTGGCAACCGGACAGGTCAGCGAGCTGTATCATGATGGTTATGCGGCAAAACGCATGGAAATCGGTGCGGTTATGGGTGCAGCGCCGGCAGAAAATGTTGTGCGTGAAGTGCCATCTCCGGGCGATGTTGTCATCCTGCTCGGCGGACGGACCGGACGTGACGGCTGCGGCGGTGCAACCGGTTCTTCAAAATCGCATACAATCGAATCTTTGGAAACCTGCGGCGCAGAAGTCCAAAAGGGCAACGCACCGGAGGAGAGAAAGATTCAGCGTCTGTTCCGTAATCCGGAAGTTACCCGTTTGATCAAACGCTGCAACGACTTTGGTGCAGGCGGCGTTTCCGTTGCAATCGGTGAGCTGGCAGACGGCTTGCACATTGACTTAAACCGCGTGCCGAAAAAATATGACGGCTTGGATGGTACCGAGCTTGCAATCAGTGAATCGCAGGAGCGTATGGCATGTGTTGTCCGCGCAGAGGACAAAGACCGGTTCATCGCACTTGCAGGAGAGGAAAATATTGAGGCAACCCATGTGGCAACCGTTACGGATACAAACCGTCTGACGATGGAATGGAACGGCGTACGCATTGTTGATTTGTCACGTGACTTCTTAAATTCCAACGGTGCAACCAAACACACCGATATTGAAATTACATCTGCTACTGTAAAACCGGTACATAACCGCGAAGTAACTGCAAACGATGTGGTTGAGCATCTGTGTGACTTAAACCTCTGCTCACAGAAAGGTCTTTCTGAGCGTTTCGACTCCACAATCGGCGCAGGCACTGTACTCATGCCGTTCGGCGGCGAGCATCAGCTCACACCGACACAGGGTATGGTTGCAAAAATTCCGGTAAACGGTGAAACAGAAACCTGCTCTGTCATGGCATGGGGCTTTAACCCGTATATCAGTGAACAGAGCCCGTATCACGGCGCAATGTATGCCGTTGTGGAATCGGTATCGAAAGCAATCGCTGTAGGCGGCAGTTACAAAAAATGCTGGCTGACATTCCAGGAATATTTTGAGCGCACACAGAACGACCCGAAACGCTGGGGCAAACCCATGGCAGCACTGCTCGGTGCATATAAAGCACAGATTGAGCTTGGCATTGGTTCGATCGGCGGCAAAGACTCTATGAGCGGCACATTTGAACATATCGACGTTCCGCCGACACTTTGTTCGTTTGCTGTTTCGCTCACCACAGCAGAGCGTGCAGTTTCGCAGGAGTTTAAACGCTGCGGCAATCCGCTCGTACTCATCACACCGTCGTACCGTGCAAACGGCGAACTGGATTTTGACTCGGTGAAGAAAGTATTCGATCAGGTGGAAGATCTGATGAGCCAGGGTGTTGTGCATTCCTGCTCGGCACTGACATATGGCGGCTTGTCCGAGGCGCTTGCAAAAATGGCAATGGGCAACCGGATCGGTGCGAAACTGACAAAAGAGATTTCGCCGAAACTGATGTTCAATCCGATTTACGGTGGTTTCCTGCTTGAGATCGACAGCCATGCGGACGTCAAACATCTGCCGGTGATCGGTGTGACGATTTCAAAATATATTCTGATTCTTTCGAGCACACAGGTTGTCGATATGATGTACTTGCAGAAAAAATATGAGCAGGTACTCGCTCCGGTGTTCCCGTATCAGAGCACAGAAAATCAGCCTGCACCGCAGGCAGTTAGCTACCCGGCAATTCGCGTGCCGCTGCTGACCAAAAAACAGATCATCACAAGCCCTGAGAAATTTGCAAAACCGCGTGTACTGATTCCGGTATTCCCGGGCACAAACTGTGAATACGATACAGCACGTGCGTTTGAAAATGCCGGTGCAGTGCCGGAGATCTTTGTGATCAAAAACCTCACCAGTGCACAGATTGAAGAGTCGGTCAGCGCGTTCGCTTCACGGATTGCACAGTCGCAGATGATTATGATTCCGGGCGGCTTCTCGGGCGGCGACGAGCCGGAGGGCAGTGCGAAATTTATTACTTCGTTCTTCAGAAATCCGCAGATTAAAGATGCAGTGATGGAACTGCTCGATACCCGCAAAGGATTGATGCTCGGTATCTGCAACGGCTTCCAGGCACTGATTAAATTGGGTCTTGTGCCATATGGCGAAATTCGCGATATCACAGAGGAGTCCCCGACACTGACCTTTAATACGATCGGCCGCCACCAGTCCATGATGGTCAACACCAGAATCTGTTCGACGAAATCGCCGTGGCTGTATAATACCCGCGTAGGCGAGGTATACAATGTGCCGATTTCTCACGGTGAAGGACGGTTTATTTGCAGCCCGAATCTGTTTGAGCAGTTAAAGGCAAATGGCCAGATCGCAACACAGTATGTTGATTTGGCAGGTCAGCCGACTTATGACCTTTCCTACAACCCGAACGGCAGTTATATGGCAGTCGAGGGTATCACTTCGCCGGATGGCCGTGTGCTTGGTAAGATGGCGCACAGCGAACGTGTCGGCAAGTATATTTCCAAAAACGTATACGGCGAGAAAGATCAGAAGATCTTCCGTTCCGGTGTGGAATATTTTACAAAATAATACGTACAAAAAACGAGCCGTTATGGCTCGTTTTTCTTTTTTATAAGACAGAAAATTTAAATGAAAAAATATTTTTTACATTCTGGATTTGCAATCTTTTAAAAGTCATGCTATATTGAAAGAAACAATGTGCAAAAAGGAGAAAAGCAGCCGTGAAAAAGCAAAATCTTCCAAAAGAAAAACGGCAAAAAATCATCAAATGGACGATTGGCATTGCGGCGATCGCCGTTGTTGTTGCTCTTTTGATTTGGATGATGCCGTGGATCATTTCTTTAAAGGATGAGGCGGGGAGAAAGGCGTTTCAGGACTTTATTTACAGCAAGGGAATCTGGGGCGTTTGCATTCTGTTTGCCATTCAGGTGCTTCAAGTTGTCATTGCGATTATTCCAGGCGAACCCATCGAAGTCATTGCCGGCCTTTTGTACGGGACATTTTGGGGTTATGTAATTTGTACGCTTGGGATGCTTGTGGGGACCATTCTCATTTTTTATGGTGTTAGATGGCTTGGCAGTTCATTTATCAATACGCTGACCGACAGCAAAAAATTTGAACGCTTTTCTTTTTTACACAATGAAAAAAAGCTTGAGACCATTGTATTTTTATTGTTTTTTATTCCGGGTACACCAAAGGATGTGCTCACGTATTTTATGCCGCTCACAAGAATTCGTCCGATTTCATTTTTTGTGATTGTAACGATCGCGCGGATTCCGTCGATTGTTTCTTCGACGTTTGCGGGAGAATCTTTGGGCCAGGGAGAATGGGTACAATCCATTATCATTTTCTTGATCATTGGTGCGGTGGGTATTCTTGGAATCTGGTTCAATGACCGTCTGATGAAAAAGCGTGAACAGAAAAAGCAGGAGAGCAAGACAAGTGAGAAGTAAAACGGAGTGGTCAAAAGAAACACTTGGAGAATCCATCACCGTCTATACCAGTGCAGCGCATGCGTTTGGGATTGACGCATTTTTGCTGGCGGATTTTGCTGCACCAAAGCGTGGAGAACGCGTGTGCGATTTTGGAACAGGCTGCGGAATTATTCCGATGCTGCTTGCACGCACCGGTTTGCCGTGCGAGATTGTGGGCGTTGAGATTCAGCCGCAGGGTGTCAGACAGTTTGAGGCGTCTATCTGTGAATCTCAAACGAGAATGCCGATTGTTCCGGTTTGCGCCGATTTAAAAGCGCGTGAAACACTAAAAGGCGAGCAGTTTGATCTGATTACCTGTAATCCACCGTATAAGGCGGCGGGCGGCGGAATTTTGAGCGAACAAACCGCGGAGCAGATTGCGCGCCATGAAACGATGTGCACATTGGAAGATCTTTGTGTTACCGCAAAGCGTCTGTTGCGATTTGGCGGTCGGTTTTGCATTTGTCAGCGTCCGGAACGACTAAGTGATGCAATGGTATTGTTTCGTCAATATGGGATCGAGCCGAAACGCTTACGGCTTGTTTGCCGGGACAAAGACAGTGCGCCGTGGCTGTTTTTGCTCATGGGACAGCGTGGTGCAAAACCGCATCTGCGCATTGAAGAGAATTTCTTTGTCTATGAAAACGGCGTCTATACAAAAGAAACACGCCGAATGTACGGCGAAAGCTTTCAGATGAAATAGTACCAGAAAGGACGGTTTTGATTTGTCAAAATTATATGTAGTAGGAACACCGATTGGAAATCTCGGGGACCTGAGTCCGCGCGCGCAGGAAACACTGCGTGAAGTGGATTTCATTGCCGCGGAGGATACTAGAGTAACCGGAAAGCTTTTGCACTATTTTGAGATCAAAAAGCCGATGATCAGCTATTATGAGCATAATCTGCGTCAAAAGGGCGAACAGATTATTGCGCGGATTTTGTCAGGAGAAACATGTGCGGTGGTGTCGGATGCGGGCATGCCTTGTATTTCCGATCCCGGCGAGGATTTGGTGCGGCTTTGCGCACAAAACGGGATTCCGGTTGAGGTCGTTCCGGGTCCGAGCGCGGTGATTTCAGCACTGGCAATCAGCGGACTCATCACTTCACGTTTTACCTTTGAGGGGTTTTTGTCTGTGAATCGTTCGTCGCGCATGACACATCTGGCGTCGTTAAAAGAAGAGATGCGCACAATGATTTTTTATGAGGCACCCCATAAGCTTCTCACGACGCTTGCGGATTTTTGTGAGGCGTTCGGCAGCGAACGCCGGATTTCTGTCTGCCGCGAGCTTACCAAAATTCACGAAGAAGTATTGCGTATGACGATTGGCGAAGCACTTGCACATTTTACCGAGACACCGCCCAAAGGTGAATTTGTACTCGTGGTTGCGGGTGCGCCGCAGGCAAAAGCAGAAGCTTCGCTTTCTTTTGAAGAGGTCTGCGAACTGGGAACGTCGATGATCGAGAGCGGCGAGCGTGCGACAGAAGTATCAAAACGGCTTGCGAAGGAATATGGCTATAAAAAAGCCGACATTTACAAGGCGTTGGTACAGTCGTAATTTTTTGAAACAGAATCATCACACAACAATCAAATGTGAATGATATAATCATTATGCAGATATGTCGAAAAAATTGGAGGGTATATGTATGGCAGCTCATATTTTAGTGGTGGATGATGAATCGAGAATTCGGGATATTGTGTGCCAATATTTGAAATTTGAAGATTTTTCATGTGCAGAAGCATCCAACGGAAAACAAGCGGTGGAGATGGCGACGGAAGGAGATCGTCCGTTTGATTTAATTATTATGGACGTCATGATGCCGTTTATGGATGGAATTACTGCACTGCGTATGATTCGTGAGAAATCATCTGTACCGGTCATTCTTTTGACGGCAAAAGGTGAGGAATATGATAAAATTTTCGGCTTTGAGCTTGGTGCTGACGATTATGTCGTCAAACCGTTCTCACCCAAAGAACTGATTGCGCGAGTGAAAGCTGTGCTCAAACGTGTAAACGGTAATCAGGCAGAGAAAAATGAAGAGCCGTATCAGTATAAAGGATTGATGGTCAATCCGATGTCTTATGAGGTTTCCGTTGACGGCAAGAAACTGTCACTGACACCAAAAGAGTTTGAACTTTTGTTGTGCTTTATCAAGAATAAAGGCACAGTCATGACCCGTGAGCAGCTTTTGGATGAAATCTGGGGATACGATTTTTACGGCGATTCCCGTACTGTTGATACACACGTGAAAATGCTTCGCAATAACTTAGGAGAATACCGCGAGCTGATCAAAACCGTATGGGGAGTAGGCTATCGGTATGATGAAGAATAAAACATTCCGTGTATCGCTGCTTTTAAAAATATGGAGCGCAATCATGGCGGTCGTTATCGCTGTGCTTTTGTTGATCTGGGGACTTCAGGTTGTATTTTTGGAGCAGTACTATGTGGGAATGAAAAAAACTGAGTTTTCCTCTATATGCACACAGATTGTGGATGAAATCGACCAGCTCGGCTATATTGGATCTCAGAACAATATTTTGGAACTTGTCGCAGAAAACCGGCTTTGCGTGGAGATTCTCAGAAGAAACGGACAGGTTATCAAGGTAGAAGGCATGCCGTATGACTGTTATATCCATAAGCGGAACAGCAGCGTGAAGCAGGATTTATTGATGCGTGCATCGCTTGACAACGATGACAATGAGGTGATCAATGTCTGGGATCAGGCATCAAAGACGGAATATTTGATTTTGTGTGCACAGCAATATTCTACATCTGAGGATGACAATTATATTTTGCTTGTAAACCAGACACTGGCTCCGGTGCGTGAGGCGGCAACGGTTACACGCAGTCAGCTGACGTATTTATCAATTATCCTTGTGGTGCTGGCGACGGTTGCCGCATTTTTGATTGCAAGAATTATTTCAAAGCCGATTGGCGCGCTTTCAAAGGCGGCACAGGAGGTTGCACGCGGCAATCTGGATGTTGCGGTTACAGTCAAAAACCATGACGAGATCGGTGATTTGTGCAAAAACTTCAATCAGATGACGACGGAGCTTTCGAAAGTCAATCGGCTTCAGCGAGAGCTGGTGGCGAACCTGTCGCATGACCTGCGCACACCGCTGACGATGATCCGCGGCTATGCCGAAATGATTAAGGATATCACCGGCGATGACAAAGAAAAACGAGAAGAACAGCTTGATATTATTGTGGATGAAACCAACCGGTTAAATCGTCTGGCAAGTGATGCGCTTGATCTTTCAAGAATGCAGGCAGGTCAGGTGATGATGAACAAAACCGTGTTTGACGGCGCAAAGAAACTGCATGACATTCTTTCGCGCTATCAGCTTTTAACGGAAACGGAAGGATTCACGTTTGTCTGCAATACGCCGGATTCCTGCTTTGTCTATGCAGACGAGATGCGGATTGAACAGGTGATTTACAACCTGTTAAACAATGCGGTCAATCACATCGGAGAGCCCAAAGTGATCACGACATCGCTTGTGGTGCATAACGGCATTGCGTATATTTCGGTGAAAGATACCGGAAAGGGCATTCGGCCTGAGGATTTGCCGCTGATTTGGGATCGGTATTATAAGCCGTACCGCAAGACGGATCGGCCGGGAATGGGCACAGGACTTGGCCTTTCGATTGTCAAAGCCATTTTAAACGGACATAATGCGCCGTTTGGCGTGGATACTGCAGTTGGCAAAGGAAGTACGTTCTGGTTCGGCCTTACTGTATATGATGAAACGAAACCGCTGCCGACGGATGAAACGCCGGCACAGGAGGGAAAGAACAATGGAGCAGACAGTGAACGAAAAAATTGATGCGATCGTTGCGCTTTTAAAGCAAACAACAACCGGACGGTGTGCGATTGCATTGGCAGGTGCGCATGCAAAAGGTGTGGCGGATGCTTCGTCCGACATTGATCTGTATTTATTCGCAGATGGTGCGAAGCCATATGAAGAGCGGAAGGCGATCATTTCATCTGCGGCAGATGCAGGGACGTTTCCGTGGATTGATGAATCGTTTGATGCAACGCCTTGGGGCGGCAGCATGGACTTTACGTATCAGGGCACGCCGGTTGAGGTGACTGCACGGACCATTGAAAAAATGGATGCGGGAATCGCAGACTGTCTGAATGGAACGTTTTCGATTATTCCGGCAACATGGACGTCAAACGGTTATTATACGTATATCTATTTGTGTGAAGCGAGCTTCATCAAACCGGTATATGATCCGGACGGTGTGATCAAACGGTATAATGAGCAGGCACGTGTGTATCCGAGCAAGCTCAAAGAAGCGATTATCCGTGAATTTATGGGCAGAGCGGACACCTGGCTTGATAATTTTCACTACGAGAGCGCAATCCGCCGTGCAGATCTTTTGTTTACAGCGCCGATTGTTTTACACACAGTGATGGATTTTGTTCAGGTGATTTTTGCGCTCAATGAAACGTATTTTACCGGCGATAAAAAACTGGAAAAAGCACTTGCCTCACTTCCTTATTGTCCGAAAGAGCTGCTCGATCATGTGGAATTTTTACTTTCTGCACCACGCGATCCTGCCGCTCTCTTAAAGCAGCGCACACTTTTGCGTGAGATCAGAGCAGCGCTTTGTGCAAAGATCGGCTGAGTGTGTCGGAAGAGAATCGATTTTGTTTGATTTTTCCGAAAAAAACAGCTTGCTTTTTTGTTTCGGATATGATATTATATTGAATTGTAAGACTAACGACTTGAAAGAGGTGAAGAAGTTGAAACAGGGAATTCATCCGAATTACGAACAGACTACAATCAAATGTGCTTGCGGAGAGGTTATTGAAACCGGTTCTACAAAAAAAGACATCAGAGTTGAGGTATGCTCGAAATGTCATCCGTTCTTCACCGGACGTCAGAAACTCAATGACACTGGCGGACGTGTCGACAGATTCAAAAAACGTTTCGGCATGTAATCTTTTGCTCCGGCACAAAATAAGCGATGCAGAATCCTGCATCGCTTTCTGTTTGTTACGGGATAAAAAAACGGTCGAAAAAAGGAGGCGGTCAGCGTGACGTCTTATAAAACGGTTTTAGAACCGGCGACGGCTGAATTTATTGAACGAAAATCACGGTTTATCGGACATATTGCGCCGGTCAAAACCGAAGCGGAAGCACAGGCGTTTATTGCGAAAATTTCAAAAGAACATTTTAACGCAACCCATAATGTATATGCCTATATCATTCGTGAAGGACAGATTTCGCGCTGTTCCGATAACGGTGAGCCGCAGGGAACTGCCGGTGTGCCGACACTTGATGTGCTGCAAAAAGAAGGACTTACCGATGTGTGCGTTGTTGTCACACGGTACTTTGGCGGAACCTTGCTTGGAACCGGCGGGTTGGTGCGTGCGTATTCCCATGGGGCAAAAATTGCTGTGGATGCTGCACATATTATGCACATGGCGCCGTGTATTCGGATGACGGTGCGCTGTGAGTATGGATTTTACGGGAAGCTTTCTTATATCCTGCCGGATTATCATATCCGCACGCAGGACAGTGCCTTTGCTGAGGATGTAACACTTACGCTGCTCATTCGAAAAGATCGGTATGAGCCGTTTGCGAAAGCGCTGACAGAGCTTTCAAACGGACAGGTTTCGCCTGTTATCATTGACACGTTTTTCGACGATATGCCATGATTCGAAAAAATTTATTTTTTAAAAAAGGTTTTTTTGAATTTTTCTTGTATTATATTATTGAAAAGAATTTTGAAAGCGGAAAAGAGGCGAAAGGATGACCATTCGCGAAACGTTTGAACAAATGGAACAGCAAACGTTGTCTGTATATGCGGCGCACTCGGTCGATTCACGCGGACGTACAAGGCCTGTTGTGCCCTGCGATTTGCGCACAGTGTATCAGCGCGACCGCGACCGAATTATTCACAGCAATGCGTTTCGGCTGTTAAAACATAAAACGCAGGTATTTTTGGCGCCGTCGAGTGATCATTACCGTACACGCCTCACACACACGCTTGAGGTATCGCAGATTTCAAGAACGGCCGCAAAAGCACTTCGATTAAATGAAGATCTTACAGAGGCGATCGCGCTTGGCCATGATCTCGGTCACACGCCGTTTGGACATGTGGGGGAACGTGCGCTTGACAAACTGTGTGAAAACGGATTTCGTCATAACTTGCAAAGCGTACGCGTTGTAGAGCTTTTGGAAAATGAAGGCCGCGGCTTAAACCTTACATATGAGGTGAAAAACGGAATTGCCTGCCATTCGGACGATACCGCACCTGCACAAACATTGGAAGGGCAGATTGTGCGTATTTGCGATAAAGTGGCATATATTAACCACGACATTGAAGATGCGGTGCGGGCAGGCGTTCTGCGTGACAATGATCTGCCGTATGACTGTTTGTATATTTTGGGCCGTACCAAAAGCGAGCGCATTACAACGATTCTTCGTTCGATTGTAGAGCATTCGACGGACTCGATCCGTATGGCGCCTGAAATTTACAAGGCGCATCTGCGGCTCAAAGATTTTATGTTTGATGAAGTGTACCGTACACCGGCTGCCAGAGCGCAGGAGGACAAGGCACATGGTGTAATGGAAGCACTGTATGATTATTATTATGATAATCCGCACAAGCTTCCCGCGTTTTATAAACAGGTGATTCATCGGTTCGGACTTTCCCGCGCCGTGTGTGATTATATCGCCGGTATGACAGATTATTATGCGGTGGAGCTTTATAAAGAGTTGTTTATTCCAAAATTTTGGACGCGATGATCGGAGGGGTGCATTGTGATTCCGCGCAGTTTTATTGAACAGCTCGTATCGCAATGCGATATTGAAGATCTGGTTCGTTCATATGTAGAGATAAAAAAAGCAGGACGCACACTTAAGGGGTTGTGTCCGTTTCATTCTGAGAAAACACCGTCCTTTGTTGTGTATCCGGAAAGTCAATCGTTTTACTGTTTCGGATGCGGAAAGGGCGGCGACGCCATTCGGTTTGTGATGGAGGCGGAGCATCTTGATTATCCGGAAGCAATCCGCTATCTCGCGAAACGAATGGGACTTGCAGTTCCTGAAGACGGTGACGATCAGGCGGCACGTCATAAGGCGCGCATTTATGCGTTAAATCGTGAAGCGGCGCGCTTCTTTCACCGGTGTTTAAAATCACCGGCGGGAAGTGCGGGATATGACTATCTAAAATCCCGCGGCCTTTCCGATGCGACAATCACGACCTACGGACTCGGATTTGCACCGGATTCATGGGACAGTCTGCGCAATTTTCTGCGCAGTCAGGGATATACGCAGGAGGAGATGATCGATGCGGCGGTCGTTTCCCGTTCATCAAAAGGACACGTGTATGACAAGTTCAGAAACCGCGTCATTTTTCCGATTATTGATTTAAAGGGGAGTGTTGTGGGATTCGGCGGACGTGTGCTCGATGACAGCAAGCCCAAATATTTGAATACCGATGACACACCGGTGTTTAAAAAAAGCCGCAATCTGTTTTCCTTGAATTTTGCAAAAGGAAAAACAAACGGCAGGCTGATTCTTGCCGAGGGATATATGGATGTGATCTCGATCTATGCCGCCGGATTTGAAAATGTAGTGGCAACGCTCGGCACCGCGCTGACGGAAGAGCAGGCACGTTTGATGAGCAAATATGCAGAGGAAATTATTATCGCATATGACTCGGACGGACCCGGACAAGCGGCAACGCATCGTGCGATCAATTTGCTGAATGCGGCGGGGCTGTCTGTAAAGGTGCTGCATATGGAAGGGGCAAAGGACCCGGACGAATATATCAAGAAATTTGGCGCCAAACGGTTTGAGATTTTATTAAATCATGCGTCTGATATGATCGCGTATGAGCTTGCGAATATCAAAGCCAGTATTGATATGAAAACTGACAGCGGCAAGATTGAATATGTCAAGCGGTGTGCATATACGCTTTCTGATATTGATGATCCGCTCTCGCGCGAAGTGTACGCGGCAACTGTTGCACGTGAAGCCGGGATTCCGACAGAAACTGTCATGACACAGCTTCATGCAGTGCTCAATAAAAAGCGGCGGACACGGGAACGCAGCGAGTGGGATGCGATCAAGACAAATCGGGAAGTGGTGCGGGACCGGCTGAATCCGGAACGCGCACAGCATTTAAAAGAGGCTGCGGCGGAAGAAGGGATCATCGCCTATCTGTTCCGTCATCCCGATGGATATATGCGCGTGTTTCGGGAAATTTCCCCCGAGACATTCGTCACAAGCTATCATAAACGTATCATCTCTGCGATGAAGCAGCTGTATGACGAAGGCGGAGATGTGTCGATTTCGATGCTTGGGACACTGCTTTCGAGTGAAGAAATGAGCGGCGTTGCGCGAATTTTAGCGCGGTCATCCGAATTTTCGCTCACGGAGGAAATGCTTGACGACTATATCCATGTGCTTCAGTCGTTTCACGATACGCTTTCTGCGGATTCCGTGAAAACAGCGGATGCAAGCGAGATCGAACAGTATCGGCAAAAACTGAAATCAAAAAAATAACGGGAAATCCGTTTTGATAAATCACCATGCGTTTTTAAAGGAGATTACTTTTATGGCAGAAAAGAAAAATACGGTTGCAGAATTGCTCGAACACGGAAAAGTAAGCGGCAAAGTGACGACACAGGAGATTACCGATGCGCTCGAAGATTTAAACTATGATATGGAGCAGGTCGAAGATCTCTATGAGTCGCTTAAAGCAAACAACATTGAAGTGGTGGAGAACTTTACTGCGGATTTGACGATAGATTTTGATCACAACGAAACCGACTCTGTGGAAATGCAGCTTCAGGCAGAGGGTGTGAACATCGACGATCCAGTCAAGGTTTACTTAAAAGAAATCGGACGCGTTCCGCTTTTGACATCCGAAGAGGAGATCAGCCTTGCAACACGGATGGCAAACGGCGATATCAGTGCGCGGAAACGCCTTTCTGAGGCAAACCTGCGTTTGGTGGTCAGCATTGCAAAACGATATGTCGGACGCGGTATGCAGTTTCTTGATCTGATTCAGGAAGGCAATTTGGGCCTTATCAAAGCAGTTGAAAAATTTGACTATACAAAGGGCTTTAAATTCTCAACGTATGCAACATGGTGGATCCGTCAGGCAATCACCCGCGCGATTGCAGATCAGGCACGCACCATCCGTATTCCGGTGCATATGGTAGAAACAATTAACAAGGTAAAAAAAGTGTCGAGTCAGCTGCTGCACAAAAACGGTCATGAAGCCAGTGCGGAGGAGATCGCAGAAGAGCTCGATATGCCGATCGATAAAGTGCGTGAGATCATGCGCGTTGCACAGGAGCCGGTCTCTCTGGAAACACCGATCGGTGAAGAAGAGGACAGCCATCTCGGCGATTTTATCCCCGATGATGAAGCACTGGCGCCCGATGATGCAGCTTCCCACATTTTGTTAAAAGAGCAGCTTTCCAATGTGCTTTCTACGCTGACAGAACGGGAAGAAAAGGTGCTGCGTCTGCGCTTCGGATTGGAAGACGGCCGCTCCCGTACACTGGAAGAAGTGGGTAAGGAGTTTAACGTTACCCGTGAACGAATCCGCCAGATTGAAGCAAAAGCACTCCGTAAACTGCGTCATCCGAGCCGCAGCAAAAAGCTTAAGGACTTTTTGGATTAAAAAGATTTGACTTTTTCGGACAAATAGACTATAATGTATAGTAATACAGTATAGTTTTGAGCCGGAAAGGAGTACGTCTATGCATATTACATTGGAATCGGATTATGCCGTGCGGATCGTTGTATACTTAGCGCAGCGCGGCTGCCGCTGTGATGCCAATACGATTGCACAGAATACCGGCGTAACGCTGCGGTTTGCACTCAAAATTTTACGAAACCTTGTGAGCGGCGGCATGATTCGTTCGTTTAAAGGAACACAGGGCGGATATGAGTTAAACCGTTCTCCTGAAGAGATTACACTTCGTGATATTCTTGAGTTGGTGGAGGGAAAATATGTGTTCAGCCGCTGCTTGGAAAGCGGTGACTGCACACGGCCTGAAAATACCTGCTGTAAAGTACAGCGCGTATTTTTCGATATCAGTAAGACGGTACAGGAAAAATTAGCTGCGGTTACGGTGGCTGATCTATTATAAGAGATTTAAAAAGAAAGCCGGCGGTTGTTGGCTTTCTTTTTTGCAATCAAGATGTAAATAAAATATGAACAATATGAATAAATCATGAAATTCGCGCGATTTTCCGAGGGTTTTCTGCTACAATACAACTGTAAAATGAAATGGAATAAAGGAGGCGGTTGCTTTTTATGTTTAATAGTATGACCGGATATGGCCGGGCACAGCAAACGGTGGACGGAAAAGATATTTTGGTTGAGATCAAAGCAGTGAATCACCGCTATTTTGAATGCACCGCACGGCTGCCGCGTGCATATGGCTATCTGGAAGAAAAGCTCAAAAGTCTTTTAAACACAAAAATTTCGCGTGGTAAAGTAGAAGTCGGCGTTACCATTTTTTCTGCGGATGGCACGGATGTGCAGGTGTTAGTCAACGAACCGCTGGCACGCGGGTATATCGAATCGCTTCGTTCTTTAAGCGAACCGCTTGGACTCGAAGATACACTCTCTCTTTCGACGCTGACACGTTTTTCTGATATTTTTCAGGTGACCAAAGTGCAGGAGGACGAGGATGCTGTCTGGGCAAGTGTCAAACAGGTTGCCGAAGAGGCGCTCACCCGGTTTTTGGCGATGCGGAAAACAGAGGGTGTGCGGTTGTATGAAGATATCAGAGGCAGACTCAAGACGATTGAAACGCACCTTTTGAAGGTGGAGGAATATGCGCCGCAGACAGTTGCAGATTATAAAGCACGGCTGACCGCAAAAATCGAAGAGGTGCTCGAAAATAAATCGATTGATGAAGCACGTGTGCTGACCGAAGTGGCGCTGTTTGCTGATAAAATTGCAGTGGACGAAGAAACCGTTCGGCTGCATAGTCATTTAAAACAGTTTGCATCCATGATGGAGAGTGATCAGCCGACCGGCCGGAAAATCGACTTTTTGGTGCAGGAGATGAACCGTGAGGTCAATACGATCGGATCGAAATGTCAGGATCTGCGTGTGACGAATCTGGTTGTTGAGATGAAAGCGGAGATTGAAAAGATTCGCGAACAGATTCAGAATGTAGAATAAACAGAAGGGGACAGCGTGATGAAACTGATCAATATTGGATTTGGCAACATGGTTTCCGCGTCAAAGCTTGTTGCGATTGTCAGTCCGGAGTCTGCGCCGATCAAACGAATCATTCAAGACGCGCGTGACAAGGGTGTTTTGATTGATGCGACATACGGACGCCGTACCCGCGCCGTCATTGTGATGGATTCCGATCATGTGATTTTGTCGGCAATCCAGCCTGAAACGGTGGCAAACCGCGTGATCGAGCGTGAGGACGAAGAGGAGGACGAAGAGAGTGAAACCTGAAAACGGACAACTGTTCATTATCTGCGGTCCGTCTGGATGCGGCAAAGGCACAGTGATCAAAGAGTTGCTGCGAAATGAGCCGGATATTTTCCTTTCGGTTTCTGCAACGACACGTGCGCCGCGTGAAGGTGAAGTGGACGGCGTACACTATCATTTTTTGAAAACAGAACAGTTTGAGTCGCTGATTGCTGAGGAGGGCTTTTTAGAGCACGCATGCTTCTGCGGCAATTATTACGGAACACCGCGTAAACCGGTGGATACACAGATGGCAAACGGCCATCCGGTCATTTTGGAAATCGAGGTGGATGGTGCCCAGCAGGTGCGCAAGCTCTGTCCGGATGCTGTAACCATTTATATTTTGCCGCCAAGCCTTTCGGAGCTGCGGTCACGTTTGACCGGCCGCGGGACAGAGGCGCCTGAGGTGGTTGAAAAACGACTCGCGCGCGCGGTGGAAGAAATTCCGTTTGCATATACTTGCGACTATGTGGTGACAAATCATATTGTGGAGGAAACCGCAGAGGCGCTGCGGGCGATTATCCGGTCGCAGGCATTTTTAAAAAAGCATGCAGCTTGCCAGGTGGATGCACTGCTTTCAGAAAAAGAACTTGTTTGTGAGAGATAAAACGTATTTTTTAGGAGGATTTTATTATGCATAGACCATCAGCTTCTGATATTTTACAGGGAAATCAAAGTTACTATTCACTTGTAATCGGCGTGGCAAAACGCGCGCGTGCGATTGCAGAAGAGGCCGAGGAAAAAGGCGAAATTCTGGTTGAAAAACCGGTTCAGCTTGCGGTGGAGGAGTTTGCAAAGGGCGACTATAAGATCGTTGAGCGCGAAGATATCGGCAAGACACTCGAATAAAAACAGGAGGCGTATCGGGAATGCAAAAAGTGGCGCATGTCTATGTCGAAAAGGCTGTTTATGCGATCGATACGCCGTATTCCTATCGCATACCGCATGGGCTTGATGCAGAGGTGCTCCCCGGCTGCCGTGTGCTGGTGCCGTTTGGCGGCGGAAATAAAAAGGTACAGGGCTTTGTTGCTTCTGTGACAGAGGAGCCGGATGAGATCTCACTGAAACCTGTGGCGGCGCTCATTGATAAAACACCGCTGTTTACACAGGAAATGACCGATATGGTGTCGTTTCTTGTGACGCATACGTTCTGTACGTTTTATGAGGCAGTGCGGACCATTCTTCCGATTGGAACAAATGTAACCGTCGAGCAGGTCTATCGGTGCGCACATTGTATGACGGATGAGGAGATTTCGGCGTATCCGCCGAAGCAGCAGCGGATTTTGCAGTTTTTGACCACGTCGAAATCGGAAAAGGAACTTCGGTCATTTTTAAATACCAAACAGGCAGCGCATAAAAACGCCGCTGTCCGCACACTGCTTGACAAGAACGTAATTGTCTGCGAAGAAAACGCGTCAAGAAAAGTTGCGGTGCCGACAGAACGGCGTGTAGCGGTATGTGAAACATTTAATGCGCAAGCAGCGTCACTTTCCAAAAAGCAGGCGGAGTTATATACGCTTTTGCGTACGGTCGGTGAAGCTGCGCCGAAAGAAATTTGCTATCTGTGCGGCGTCACGGAAGCGGTGCTTAGAGCATTGGTGCAAAAAGGCGCGGCATACTATTATGAAAAAGAGTGTGCGCCGTCGTTTTTGCCGTCCCCAAAAGCGGCGTGTCCGACACGTGAAATTGTGCTCAGCGAAGAGCAGCAGGCAGCTGCCGACGGGATCTATGCGCTGATTCGTGAACCCAAGCCAAATGCCGCACTGCTGCAAGGTGTGACAGGCAGCGGAAAAACGCAGGTATATTTAAAGCTGATTGCACAGACGCTTGCGGATGGAAAAAACGCAATGATGCTGGTGCCTGAGATTTCACTCACCCCCCAGATGGTGGAACAGTTTACCATGCAGTTTGGTGAAATTGTTGCGGTGATTCATTCCGGGCTCACACCGGCGCAGCGGCTGTATGAGTTTGAACGGATTCGTCACGGTGCGGTACGGATTGTCGTCGGTACACGAAGCGCTGTATTTTCTCCGCTTTCTGATATCGGGCTCATCATCATGGATGAGGAGGGGGAAGCTTCGTATAAGTCGGATGCCTCTCCGCGATATCATGCGCGCGATGTTGCAAAATGGCGGTGCGGGAGACATCATGCAACACTGCTGCTCGGTTCGGCAACGCCGTCGGTCGATTCGCGGTATCAAGCACAGCGCGGCCGATATGCGTACTTTGTGTTAAAAAACCGGTATGCAAATGCCATACTGCCTGAGGTGTTTTTAATTGATATGCGCGCAGAACCGCCCGAGGCTTCCCTGTCACTGTTAAGCGGGACACTGGTGAGCGAACTTTTGAAAAACAAACAGGCGGGAGAACAATCCATCTTGCTGTTGAACCGCCGCGGATATCAGGCGTACGCAACGTGTATGGCATGCGGCAAGGTGCTCACCTGCCCTTCCTGCGATGTGGCGCTTACGTATCATCGGGCGAATGAACGGCTGATGTGTCATTACTGCGGACACAGCGAACCGGTGACGGCTCGGTGTCCGGTCTGCGGCGGGATGTTAAAACGGACCGGCGCAGGGACACAGCGGATTGAAGAGGAACTGAACCGACTCATTCCGGGGATTCGCGTTTTGCGGATGGATACGGATACGACGTATTCCCGTTATGCGTATGAGCGGCGGTTTGACGCATTCAGGCGCGGAGAGTACGATGTGATTATCGGTACACAGATGATCGCAAAAGGACTTGATTTTAAAAATGTGACGCTGGCGGCTGTATTAAACGGTGACAGCGGTCTGGGCTCAGGCGATTTTCGAAGTACCGAGCGGGTGTTTTCACTGATTACGCAGGTGATCGGGCGAAGCGGGCGAAGCGAAAAAGCAGGCCGCGCATATATTCAGACGTTTTCACCGGATCATTGGGTGATTCAGGATGCGGCGGCACAGGATTATGACGCTTTTTACCGTGAAGAGATCGCGCTGCGGAAAACGCTGATGTATCCGCCGTTTTGTGATCTTGTGACGATTGGAATTGCGGCGGCTGACGAAACGGTCGTCAAGCGCGCAACGTTGTTCGCACTGTCTAAACTGAAAGAAGAAGCGAACGATACACAGGGGATTGCGTTGAAAGTGATCGGTGCTGCTCCGGCGGCAGTGGCGCGTGTCAGCGGAAAATACCGCTATCGGATTGTCATGAAGTGCCGAATGAACGCGCCGTTTCGCACGATGCTGTCGGCTGTGCTGCGGCATTGCCAAAAATCACGGGAATGTTCAAATGTGACGATGTTTGCCGATGTAAACGGTGAAATACTATAAACGGAAAAATAAAGAGGAGGATGTATCGAGAATGGCCAAGCGGAATATTGTAGTATTTGAAAAAGATGAGGATCAGATTTTACGCAAACGTTCAAGAGAGGTCACGGCGTTTGACAAAAAACTCCATGAGCTGTTGGACGATATGAAAGAAACCATGTATGCAAATGATGGAGTAGGCCTCGCAGCGGTGCAGGTTGGTATTTTAAAACGCGTCGTTGTGATTGACTGCGGAGATCATCTGTATGAGCTTGTAAACCCTGAGATCATCGAATCGGACGGTGAGCAGACCGGCGCTGAGGGATGTTTGTCATTCCCGGACGAGTACGGCGAGGTCACACGTCCCAATCATGTGAAGGTACGTGCATTCGACCGCGACGGAAACGCCTTTGAAGCAGAGGGAACCGAATTGCTCGCACGTGCGTTTTGTCATGAAATCGATCATTTAAACGGTGTGTTGTTCCCGGATCATGCAACGGAGATGTATGAAACGGAAGAGTCTTTAAAGAATAAGAGAAAGAGAAGAAGATAAATGAGAATTGTATTCATGGGTACGCCTGCGTTTGCGGTGCCTTGCCTGAATGCGCTGGTAGACGCCGGTCATGAGGTCGTCGGCGTGTTTACACAGCCGGATAAACCGAAAAACCGCGGTCATCAGATGACGCCGCCGCCGGTCAAAGTATGTGCACAGTCGCATGATATTCCGGTGTTTCAGCCAACTTCATTAAAAACCGGAGAAGCTGCATCGCTTCTGCGTGCGCTTTCGCCGGAGCTGATTGTCGTAGTGGCATACGGAAAAATTCTGCCGAAAGAGATTCTTTCGATTCCGCCGCATGGGTGTGTCAATGTTCATGCATCGCTGCTGCCGAAATACCGCGGTGCCGGTCCGATTCAGTGGAGTGTGTTAAACGGGGAAACCGAAACAGGCGTCACGACAATGTATATGGCAGAGGGCCTTGATACCGGAGACATGATTTTGCAGATGAAGACGCCGATCGGAGAAAACGAAACGGCAGACGAGGTGCATGATAAGCTGTCATCGCTTGGCGCTTCGCTTCTGATTGAAACAATCTATCAAATCGAAGAGGGAAAAGCGGTACGGGTGCCGCAGGATGATGCGGCATCTTCCTATGCGCCGATGCTTACAAAAGAACTGTGTGCGATTGATTTTCAAAAATCGGCACAGCTTTTGCACAATCAAATCCGGGGACTTTCGTCATGGCCGTGTGCTGTAACGAAATTTGAAGGGAAACGATTAAAAGTTTATAAAAGTGCGCTTGTCCACACAGAATATAAGGAAGCACCGGGTACACTGGTCGATGAAAACCAGTTTGTCGTTGTGTGCGGCGATCACCAGGGGATTATGTTCTGCGAAGTGCAGGCAGAAGGGGCAAAACGAATGAATGGTGCTGACTTTTTACGCGGAAAGCGCGCAAAAAGTGGGATCATACTGGGGTAAATACTCTTTTTGGAGGAAATGATATGCCTTATTTTTATATTGATTCGTATTATTGGATTCTTGTCATTCCGGCAATGCTGATTGCAGTCTTTGCACAGATCCGTGTGCAGTCCACATTTAAAAAGTATAATCAGGTGCACACCATGCAGGGCGTGACAGCAGCGGAGGCGGCAAGGCGGATTTTAGATGACAACGGTCTTTCCCATATTCGCATTGAGCGGGTATCAGGGAATCTGACCGACCATTTCGATCCGCGAAACAATGTGATTCGCCTCTCTGATTCAGTGTATGGCTCTTCATCCGTCGGTGCAATTGGTGTGGCGGCGCATGAAGCCGGTCATGCGATTCAGTATGATGTAGGTTATTTTCCGATTAAAATTCGGGCAGCGATGATTCCGATTACGAATATCGGGTCTTCGCTCGCTGTTCCGCTTGCGGTTTTAGGGCTGATCTTCGGCTACTTGTGGCTTGTCGATCTCGGCATTTTGCTGTTTGTGGCAGTGGTGCTGTTTCAGCTCATTACGCTGCCGGTTGAGTTTAATGCCAGCCGCCGTGCACTTTCGACTCTGGAAACGGAACAGATGTTAAATGGAACAGAGCTTGCAGGTGCGCGCCGTGTGCTGTCCGCAGCTGCCATGACGTATGTGGCAGCGCTGATTGTTGCGGTTGCAAACCTCTTGCGGCTGTTAGCACTTCGCGGGAGACGGAACGACTGATGAAAACAGCAAGACAACTGGCAGTTGACGTACTGTTAAAAGTAGAAAAGGATGCCGCTTATTCGGTGATTGCACTCGATCAGGCGGTCAAAGCAGCAAAGCTTTCGGGTGCGGATGCGTCGTTTGCAGCAGCGCTTGTGTATGGCGTGCTCGAGCGGCAGATTACACTGGATGCGGTGATCGGACAGTACGTCAAAAAAGGCGTACGTTCGCTTGACCGCGAGATTCTCATTTTGCTGCGCATGGGTGTGTTTCAGCTCTGCTTTATGGACGGCGTACCCGCCCGAGCGGCAATCAATGAAACGGTGTCGCTTGTACCGTATGTCAAAAAAACGAGTGCGCGCGGCATGGTGAATGCCATTTTGCGCAATGTACAGCGTGCAGGCGCGGACGTTTTGTCGTTTGCGAAGAATTATGAGCCGATTGAGCGGCTTTCTGTGGAAACATCGTGTCCTGTGTGGCTGTTAAAACAGTGGGAAACACAGTACAGCAGAGCAGATGCAGAGGCGATGGCGAACGCAGCGCTTGCGCGTCCGCCGCTTTATGCACGGGTGAATCCCTTAAAGACAGATGCGGATACGTTGTGTGAAACGCTCGCCCGTCAAGGTGTGACAGCGCAAAAGCACGACTGGATCGAAAACTGCGTGATGCTTTCCGATACCGGCAGTCTTCTGCGGTTAGACGCATTTCGGGACGGATGGTTTCACATTCAGGACGCCGCTTCTCAGCTGTGCGCGCAGGCGCTCGGTGCACAGCCGGGTGATACGGTGCTTGATGTGTGCGCCGCGCCGGGTTCAAAGAGTTTTACGATTGCACAACAGATGAATAATAGAGGGGCTGTGCATGCGTTTGACTTGTACGAACATAAATGCCGGCTGATTGAAGAGGGTGCGGCGCGGCTTGGTCTTTCGATTGTGGATGCTTTTGTGCGGGACGCGCGAACAGGTACTGTTTTACCGATGGCAGATCGGATTCTCTGTGATGTACCATGCTCGGGACTTGGCATTTTACGAAGGAAACCGGAGATTCGATTTAAGAATCCTGCTTCCTTTGCGGATTTACCAAAGCTTCAGTATGAGATTCTTTCTCAGTCCGCAAAAAGCTTAAAGCCGGGCGGAACACTCATTTATTCGACGTGCACAACGAATCGAGCGGAAAACGAAGAAGTGGTTTTACGCTTCCTTTCGGAAAATAATTGGGCTGCCCCGTTGAATTTATCAGAAAAATTCGGTAAAATAGATTTTATACAGGATTTTATGGCAGTATTGTTGCCCCATCGGACAAATACGGATGGTTTTTTCTTTGCTGCCATTACACGCAAGGAATAAAACAGGGAGGAAGATATGACAGCGCAGAAAATCGATATCAAATCGCTTTCATTTGAAGAACTGGGCGCATTTTTGCATGAACTGTCTCTCCCGCGGTTTCGTACCTCGCAGGTCTTCGATTGGCTGCATCAAAAACAGGTCACGTCATTTACAGAGATGACGAATCTGTCAAAGAAATTGATTGAACAGCTTGATGAACGCGCATACATTACGACGCATACGATTCAACGAAAGCTTGTATCGAAGATTGACGGTACCGTAAAATATCTGTTCTCTTTGCCGGATGGTTCGCTGTGCGAATCAGTCGTGATGACGTATCAGCATGGCAAGAGTATTTGTATTTCAACGCAGATCGGCTGTCGGATGGGGTGTTCGTTTTGTGCATCGACGAAAGCCGGTTTTGTACGGCATATGACGCCGTCTGAAATTATTGAACAACTGTATGCGGCACAACGCGATTTAGGAGAGCGCATTGGTCACATTGTGCTTATGGGAATCGGCGAGCCGCTTGATAACTATGATAATGTATTGAAGTTTCTGCATCTTGTAAGCGATGAACGCGGCGCAAATCTCAGTTTGCGGCATGTGTCGCTTTCGACTTGCGGACTTGTAGACCGGATTGACAAACTGGCGGATGAACAGCTTGGGCTGACGCTCTCTGTTTCGCTTCACGCGCCAAATGACCGTATCCGCAATCAGACAATGCCCATTAGCTTAAAATGGCCGATCGAAGAACTGATCGATGTGTGCAAACGGTATGCAGAAAAGACATCACGCCGGATTTCTTTTGAATACGCGCTGATTGCCGGATTAAACGACAGTGACGCGTGTGCGGATGAACTGGCGCAAAGACTTCGCGGAATGCTTTGCCATGTGAATTTGATTCCGGTTAATGAAATTCGTGAAACAACCTATAGAAAATCGCAGAAGGAACGGATTTACGCGTTTCAGCAGCGGCTTTTACATCATGGAATTAACGCGACGGTCCGCCGTACGCTCGGTGTAGATATCAGTGCTGCGTGTGGACAGCTTCGGCGCGAACAGCTTAAATGAGGAGGGAAAGGTTTGCAGTTTTATGGGAAAACGGACATCGGATGCTGCCGCAGCATGAACCAGGATATTTTCTGTGTTTACCGGTTTGATGACCAACAGGGCTTTGCGGTTGTATGTGATGGAATGGGCGGACAGTCTGCCGGTAACGTTGCAAGTGAGATGACGTGTCAGGCGGTCATGAATGCACTCGTGGATGCGGTGGAACATGATCCCGCGTGTGACATAGAACCGATGCTCGTTGAAGCTGTGAAAGAGGCAAACCGCACGGTCTATACACGGTCGGTAACCGAAGCGGGATACCGCGGAATGGGAACAACGATTGTGGCGGCATTTGTGCGGAATGAAACAGCCTATTGCGTACATGTCGGCGACAGCCGGATTTATTTGTTCCGGGAGGGCAAACTCTCTCAGATTACACGGGATCACTCTCTGGTATGGGAACTGATGGAAAAAGGTGAAATTACACAAGAGGAAATGCGTGTGCATCCAAATCGAAACATGATTACCCGCGCAGTCGGTGTATCGCTTCGTCTGGATGTGGATTCTATCGTGATTTCACTGTTGCCCGGCGACAAATTGCTGCTTTGCAGCGATGGACTTACGAATATGATAGACGATCAGCGGATCGCTTCGCTGCTGCGTGCCTACGGCGGGCAGTATCTGTGTGATGTGCTGATTGAAGAAGCAAGAAAAGCCGGCGGAACCGATAATATTACCGCCGCTGTGATCGAATAAAGGGAGGTTTGGCCAATGGATAAGTATATCGGCAAAAAGCTTGACGGCAGATATGAAATCCAGGAGCTGATTGGTTTTGGGGGGATGGCCGTTGTTTTCAAGGCGTATGACGTACTTGAAAACCGGTATGTTGCAGTCAAAATTTTAAAAGAAGAGTATTTGGACAATGAAGAGTTCAGACGTCGTTTCCGCAACGAATCCAAAGCGATTGCAATGCTTTCCCATCCGAATATTGTAAAAATTTACGATGTGAATTTGAGCGACTCTGTACAGTATATTGTCATGGAATATATTGACGGCATTACGCTGAAGGAATATATCGGACAGCAAAAAGTGGTGCGCTGGAAAGAGGCTATTCATTTTACCGTACAGATTTTGCGTGCACTTCAGCATGCGCATGACAATGGTATCGTACACCGCGATGTGAAACCGCAGAACGTGATGCTTTTGCAGGACGGTACGATCAAGGTCATGGATTTCGGTATTGCACGGTTTGCACGGGAAAATGGACGTACGGTTGCGGATAAAGCAATCGGTTCCGTTCATTATATCAGTCCTGAGCAGGCGCGCGGCGAACAGACCGATGAGCGCACCGATATTTATGCGGTGGGAATTATTCTGTATGAGATGCTGACCGGTCAGGTACCGTTTGACGGGGATACGCCTGTTGCCATTGCAATTAAGCAGATGCAGGAAGAACCGCGGCTTTTGACGGATATCAACCCCGATATTCCGGTAGGACTTGAGGAGATCGCATTGCGCGCAATGCAGAAAGATCGTGAGCTTCGGTATCAGTCGGCATCCGAGATGCTTAAGGACATTGATGAATTCAAGCAAAATCCGGATGTGGTGTTTGAATATAAGTATTTTAACGAGGACGGTTCCACCAAGTATTTTGAGCGTCCGGAATCGCACGATCTTGCAGCAAAAGCCAGCCGTGAAAAACATAAGAAAAAAGGCGAGTACACGATCAGTATTTTGGCGGGTGTCGCAGTTGCGTGTGTGCTGCTTGCAGCAGTTGCAGTCTTTTTCTTCTTTAAGAGCCTCGGACAAAAAACACCGGATGTGGTACTTCCGGATTTAAGAGGAATGACTGTAGAAGAAGCACAGCAGGAACTTCCGAATATTAAAATTGTGGTAAAAGAAAAAGTTCCGTCTGCCGATTATGAGGTAAATCAGATCATTTCACAAGACCCGGCACAGGATATGACTGTCAAAGCCGGTTCAGAAGTACAGGTTGTCATCAGCACCGGTATGGAAACCATTCCAATGCCGGATTTGAGCGGAAAAACCGTTTCAGAGGCACGAGAAGCGCTGGCGGGTTATGAGATTGAAGAAATCAGGCAGACCAATTCGGATGTGGAAGCAGGACGGATCATTTCAACGGACCCGAAAGCGGGCGAGGATTTGGAAGCCGGCGCAACAGTTACGCTGTTTGTAAGTCTTGGTTCCGCAGATCTTCCGGTGCAGGTTCCGGATTTGACCGGTATGACGACCGTTGCGGCAAGAAATCGGTTAACACTGCTCGGCCTTTCACTTGGAATAGTGACAGAGGTTGAATCGGATGAACCGGAAGGCACAATCGTTTCCCAGAGCATCAAAAAGGATTCACGTGTTGCGAAGGGAACAACGATCAACGTAGAAGTAAGTAAAGGCGCTTCGGCAGAAGAAGTTTCGGTTCCGATCAGCATTAAATTCCCGAGTGATGTAAGCGATCAGGATTATTCGTTTGTTATCCGGGTCAACGGTACCCTCTTAGAAACGAAAAAAATCAATCCGAAAGACGCAGGTTCCCTTTCACTTGTATTTGTGAGCATGAACGGTAAGGTGAATGGAAAGATCACAGAACAGGAATACAATGATATAGAAATCACAGTCAATGGGCAGACGTTTGCAAAATACGTCATTGACTTTGAAACACAGTCCGTGAGTACAAAGTCTGGACCGAATTTTGATTTGCTTAGAAGTTCGGACTCTTCTGAGTCGTCAACAGAATCTTCTGAATCGTCTCAGGTGCCTGAAAGTTCACAGGAATAATAAAGGACAATAAATGAAACGAAAGAACGGGCCCGTTTTGGGTCCGTTCTTTGTAAATGGAAAGGAAGGACAAGGCTGGTGGAGACAAAAACAGGTCGGATTATTCAAGCGATTTCCGGATTCTATTATTGCCTGTCAGACGGTGTGGTATATGAATGCCGGGGACGGGGCGCGTTTCGGAAAGAAGAGATTACACCGCTTGCAGGAGATCTTGTTGAATTTTTGCCGGGAGAAGAACAAAAAGGCGGAACGGTAACTGCTGTTTTGCCGCGAAAAAATGAATTGGTACGGCCGCCCATTGCCAATCTGGATCAGCTTTTTTTAGTCGTATCGGTATGTGATCCTGTCCCCAATACACTGGTGATTGACAAGTTGATTACGGTATGTGAATTTAAACGAATCGAGCCGATCCTCATTGTCACGAAAATTGATTTGGAAGATCCGTCGGCTTTTTGTGACCTGTATCGAAAAGCGGGATTTCAAGTACTGTCGCTTTCCAATGAAAATCCACAGCACCTTGACACGATCCGCCAAATGATGGCGGGAAAGATTTCTGCGTTTGCGGGGAATACCGGTGTAGGAAAGTCGTCGCTGTTAAACAATTTGTATCCTTCACTTTGTTTGGATACCGGAGAAATCAGTCAAAAGCTGGGACGCGGACGTCATACAACACGACATGTTACGCTGTATGATGCGGGCAGTGGCGGTCTGATTGCGGATACGCCCGGATTTGGTACAATGGAAATCGGTCAGTATGAAATCATCCGAAAGGAGGAACTGGCGGATTGTTTTCGTGAATTTGCGCCTTATATCGGGCAGTGCCGGTTTGTCGGATGCGCGCATACGGCGGAAAAGGACTGCGCGGTACGTGAGGCTGTTGCGCAGGGCGCGATCAGCCGCCAGCGATATGAGAGCTATTGCGCATTTTATGAACAGGCAAAACAATTAAAGGATTGGGAAATTAAAAAAATGAGAAAGCCGTCACGGCGCTGACAGTCACACTTTTTCGCTCTTTTGTGTATACTGGGATATACACAAAAAGGCAGGTGAGCGCGGTGAAACGTTGCAAAAACGCACTGGCGCCGTTTTTATACGGTGTGGTGTGCGGTGCGGTAGCTGTTTTGCTGATGTTGGTTTCATTTAAATATGTACTGCTGTTTGCATGTATCGGCGCGTTTGTCTGGCTTCTGCGCAAACACATCTGAGAGGGAGGCCGCTTTTTATGAAAGTCGTTGTGTTAAAAAGTCCAAAGTTCTTGGCTGGAATTCTTCGGCTGATTTTTAAAATTCAAAAAGAGGATGTCTAATTGCGCAGAAACACCTGTTGAAACTAAGGTGCGTTTCGATTGAAGAAAATAGAATGGAACATGCAGAATAAGCCCCTTTTTTAAAACATATCCGGTTTTCCGGTATGCAAAAGAACGGATGCGTTACGCATCCGTTCTTTTTTGTCGAAGATTGAAATTTTTTTGCGGGAATGCTATAATATTATCTAATTAAACTGGGTGTGGTGTACCCCTATGAGGTAGACAGCCGCATACAAAAAGGAAGAAAACGAGGGTGTGAAGATGATCAAACGTTGGTCGATGACAAAAGTACGCAGTGAAGAAGTGTCGGCGCTTTCTAAGGAATGCGGAATCAGCCGGCTGACTGCTTCTGTGCTTTTATCTCGCGGATATAGGACTTATGAACAGGCAGCACACTTCTTTGACCGGCAGGCTCCGCTTTCTTCCCCGTTTGATATGGTGGATATGGACAAAGCAGTCGAGCGTATTCGGACTGCGCTTGATCTACAGGAAAAAATTGCGATATACGGTGATTATGATTGCGATGGTGTGACTGCATCTGCATTGCTGTTTACTTATTTGCAGCTGATGGGCGCGGATGTGAGCGTCTACATTCCGGAGCGGACAACCGAAGGATATGGAATGAATCGCGATGCGGTACAAAAGCTTGCGAATGATGGCGTGACACTGATTATTACAGTGGATAACGGTATTTCAGCGATAGAAGAAGTGGATTATGCGAGAAAACTCGGCGTGGATGTGGTGATTACCGATCATCACCAGCCGGGCGAGTTACTCCCCGATGCGGTTGCGGTCGTTGATCCGCATCGCAAAGATGATACCAGTACGTTTAAGGAACTGGCGGGTGTGGGTGTCGCACTGAAATTGGTCGGTGCGATGGATGACGATATGGAAGGCGCGCTTGCGAGCTTTTCGCATTTTGCCGCAATCGGTACCATCGGCGATGTTGTCCCTCTCGTTTCGGAGAATCGGCGAATCGTGATGGAGGGACTTTCAGCACTGCGCTTTTGCGAACTGCCAGGGCTTTGTGCGCTGATGGAACAGGCGGGAATCGCGCAGCAAAAACTTTCTTCCCATACAGTGGCGTTTTCCATTGTTCCGCGGATCAATGCCGCAGGACGGCTCGGCAGTGCGAAATTGGCGCTTTCGCTGCTTTTGAGTGAAGATATGGAAGAAGCACAACGTTTGGCAGCTACGCTTTGCGATACGAATGCAAAGCGGCAGGCCAAAGAGCAGGAAATCTTATCAGAAATAGAAGAGCAGCTCGCACAGAATCAAGGACTTTTATATGGGCGCTTGCTGATATTGCGCGGTGAGCATTGGAATCACGGCGTCATCGGAATTGTGGCAGCAAGGCTTTTGGAGAAATACGGAAAACCGGTTTTGCTGATGTCGATGGATGAATCGGGATGTTTGCGCGGTTCTGCGCGAAGCATCGGAACATTCCATCTGTTTGAAGCGCTTCGTGCAAATGATGCGTTTCTTACACAGTACGGCGGCCATCGGCTTGCCGCCGGTTTTTCCTTAAAACCGGAGAATTTTCCGGCGTTTTGTGCCGGCATGGAGGCATATGCAAAAGAACGGTTTGACTTTATGCCGCAGCCTGAAATTTCGTTGGCAGGCGAACTTTTGGATGCGGATTTGACTGCGGAAACAGTTTTTCAGATCAGTCAGCTGGAACCGTTTGGAATGCAGAATGAAGTGCCGGTGTTTCTGATTCGCAATGCACAGTTAACCGGCATTACGCCGCTCTCCGGCGGAAAGCATCAGCGGCTTTCGATTTTGTTCGGCAAACGGGAAGCGAGTGTCGTGTGGTTTGGTGCGCAGACATCACAAATTCCGTTTTCTGTAGGTGCACATCTTGATCTTGCGGTAACCACCGAGATCAATGAATATAATGGTAGACAGAGTATTTCACTGAAATTGCGGGATGTTCGTCCTTCGGGATTCGATGAAGAACGCTTTTTTAACGCAAAAGGATATTATGAAAAAATCAGACGCGGAGAACCAGTTTCAGACAGTGTTCGGGCGCGTACGCTTCCGACAAGAGAGGAAATTGCAGCGGTATATCGCTTTTTACGTCAAAACACTGCTTTGACGCTCGATTCGGAACAGCTTTTGTTTGCTTTAGGACAAAAAACTGTGAATTATTGTAAACTTCAGGCGTTGTTGGATATATTAAAAGAAGCGAACCTGCTTTCCGTAACGCCGCAGGGCTTTTTAGAATTGTGTACGCCGACGGAAAAAGTGGATCTTACGAAGACCAGAACGTATCGCCGGCTGTCTTGATTGGTCATAGAGGGTGAGAATCAATGGATTATTTATCGTTTGAAGAATTGAAGCGAAGTATGGAGGCCGGAGAACGGACGCTTGACTTTGATAAGATCAAAGAAGCGTATGATCTGGCTGTACGCGCGCATGAGGGGCAAAAGCGAATCTCCGGTGAACCATATATTATTCATCCGATTGAAGTATCACGGATTTTAGCAGAGCTTGGCATGGATTCCGACTGTATTTGCGCCGGTTTGCTGCATGATGTGGTGGAAGATACGGATGTCACAACGGAACAGCTGAAAAAGCAGTTCGGTGCAGATGTTGCACTGATGGTAGACGGTGTGACAAAGCTCGGTCAGCTTCCTTTGTTTACAAAAGAGGAACAGCAGGCCGAAAATGTACGTAAAATGCTGTTTGCGATGTCGGAAGATGTGCGCGTCATTATTATTAAGCTGGCTGACCGGCTGCATAATATGCGCACATTGCGGTTTATGCCAGAGAAAAAGCAGCGTGAAAAGGCGCTCGAAACGATGGAGGTCTTTGCGCCGATTGCACACCGGCTTGGTATTCGCGCGGTGAAAGAAGAACTCGAGGACTTGGCACTTCACTATCTTGATCCGGTGGCCTGTCAGGAGATTGAACGCACACTTGAAATGAACAAGACACAGCGTTCCAACTTCGTGCAGAACATGCAGGACCGCATCATGGCGCGGCTGTATGAATATGGGATGGAACCGCATATTGAAGGGCGCGTCAAAAGTTTATACGGCATTTACAGAAAGGTGTATATGGCCGGCAGAAGCTTTGAAGAGGTCTATGATATCTATGCGGTGCGCATTATCGTTTCTACAGTCATTGAATGCTATAACATTTTAGGTATCATTCACGATATGTTTCGTCCGATTCCGAATCGGTTTAAAGATTACATCTCGACACCGAAGCCGAATATGTATCAGTCGCTTCACACGACGGTGATCGGACGCGAAGGGATTCCGTTTGAAATTCAGATCCGTACGTGGGATATGCATTATACGGCGGAATACGGTGTTGCGGCGCACTGGAAATATAAAGCCGGTATTACCGGAAAAGATAAGCTTGAAGAAGGTCTTGCGTGGGTGCGCAAAATCTTGGAAACACAGCAGGAATCAGAGGGCGCAGAGGATATTGTCAAGACCATTAAGACAGACCTTGCGACCGACGATGTATTTGTGCTGACGCCAAAAGGCGACGTCAAGAGTTTGCCGGCAGGATCAACGGTGATCGACTATGCGTATGCGATTCACAGTGCGGTTGGTAACCGCATGGTGGGTGCAAAAATCGATTCGCGCATTGTGCCGCTTGACACGCCGCTCAAAACCGGTCAGATCGTCGAAATTATCACGTCGAAAAATAAAGACCATGGTCCAAACCGTGAGTGGCTCAATATTGCCAAAACGAGTGAGGCGCGCAGCAAAATCCGTGCGTGGTTCAAAAAAGAACGGCGCGAGGAAAACATCGTACAGGGCAAACAGCAGCTTGAGGCGGAGTTTAAGCGGAATTATATCAATCTTTCTGCGGACGCATATGCCGAATTTGTATTGTCGATTGCAAAGCGGCAGCATTTTGATACGATTGATGATTTTTATGCGGCAATCGGCTATGGCGGCGTACTGCTGTCAAAAATCATGCCGCGGATTAAAGATGACTATCTGAAAATGACAAAGCCTGCGGATGTGCCGACACCTGCACAGATGATCTCCAATGTCCAGCAAAAGGCGTCGAACGGCGTAATCGTAGAGGGAATCGATCACTGCCTCGTGAAATTTGCACAGTGCTGCAATCCGCTGCCCGGTGATGAGATTATCGGCTTCATTACACGCGGCCATGGTGTGTCGATTCATAAAAAAGACTGCGTCAATGTACGTGCGGCGCTCAAAGACGAAAGTCAGCGCGAGCGTTGGATTCCGGCGCATTTTGCCGATTCGGTGATGCCGAAAGGATTTCGTACCACACTCGATATTGTGGCAAATGACCGTGAACGGCTGTTGGCGGATGTCACAGTGACGATTGCGGGATTCCATGTACCGCTTCATGAGGTGACAGCGCGGGAACTTAAAAATGCGAACGCCAACATCGTGGTGACCATCGGTATTCAGGGTGTTGACCAGCTTTTAAATATCATGAAAGCCGTTCGAAAAATTCCGGGTGTCATTTCGGTGGAACGTTCGGGACGTTAAGAAAGACGGGAGGACAAATGAATGCGTGCATTATTGCAGCGTGTACGCCGTGCCGATGTCACGGTTGACGGTAAAGTGATCGGGAAAATCGGGCAGGGACTGCTTGTCTTTCTCGGCGTGATGGACGGCGACACGGAAAGTGAAATGGAATATCTTGCGCAGAAGGTGGCGGGTATCCGCATTTTTTGCGATGAAAACGATAAGATGAACCGGAGCATCACCGATATAGGCGGCGATTTTCTGGTGGTTTCGCAGTTTACTTTGGGTGCGGATTGCAGCCATGGAAAGCGTCCGTCGTTTATTAAGGCGGCGCGTCCGGAAGCGGCAATTCCGCTGTATGAACAGTTTTGCGCATCACTCCGTACCCTTACGGGAAGAGAAGTGCAGACCGGTGAATTTGGTGCGGATATGGATGTTTCGCTTGTAAACGACGGACCGGTAACCATTTGGATGGATACCGACGAGATGAGAAAGGGTAAAGCATGAAGGTATATTCGTTGGCAGTCGGTATTTTTCAGACGAACTGCTATATCATTGAAACCGAACAAAAAAACGCGATTGTGATTGACGCCGGCGCAGAGCCGCAGAAGATTCTTTCGCTGTTAAACGAACATGGACTGACCGCAAAGATTCTGCTGTTTACACACGGCCATTTTGACCATATTGGCGCCGCGAGTGTATTAAAAGAACAAACCGGTGCACAGACGGTTGTGCCGGCGCTTGACAGAGAGCGCTTTTTGGCGCCATGGGAGATAGATGGTGCGTTTTTCCCGAGCTTTGCAGGATATGAGGGGCAGGAACCGGATCGGCTGATTGCGGATGGTGATACCATTTCACTTGACGACGTAACACTTACCGCGATGGCGACCCCGGGACACACGCCCGGTTCGATGGTGTTTTATACGAATGACGTGGCTTTTACGGGCGACACGCTGTTTATGGGGAGTGTTGGCAGAACCGATCTGCCGGGCGGCGATATGAAAACACTTATGCAGTCGCTTTTAAAATTTGACAGGATGGAGGAACAGACACGGATTTTATCGGGGCATGGCGTAGACACAGTCCTTTCGTTTGAACGGAAAACAAATCCGTATCTGCAAAAACGATGACCATATATTTTAACGGACAGCAATTTAAGTATGAATTAGAAGGCATCTGTAAGCTGTTTTTTCCGGTGGTGCGGTTTGCGCATCGGTTTGAAGAACCAGTGGCAAGTGAGCCGCATGATTATGTATTGACCTGTCGTGATGCGCAGGAAGAAAGAACAGCGCTTTCGGTTACGGTTTGCTTAGACGGGGAAGCGACGAAGCGGGAAGAACTGATCGCGCCTGCATCTTCGTTTGACTCGATTCGTGCGTACGATCAGGAGTGCGAGCGGGTATTATGTGTGATGCTTTATCGCATTTTGGAGGAACGGATCGGCGTTTCCCCGCGATGGGGCATTTTGACCGGTGTGCGTCCGGTGAATATCATTCAGCGGGAACGCAAAGCCGGAAAGCCGGATGAAGAAATCCGCGCAGGACTGCATGACCGATTCTTGGTGTCGGACGAAAAATTGGATCTTGCCTTTTTGACGGCTGACACCCAGGAACCGATGCTCAAGGAGTTAAAGTCGGATTCGTTTTCGCTATATATCGCGATTCCGTTTTGTGTGAGTCGGTGCAGCTATTGCTCCTTTGTGTCTCACGCGATCACAAGCCGGAAAGCGACCGATAAAATTGACGAGTATGTCACACTGCTGTGCCGCGAGATCGAGAAAACGGCACAGGTCGCAAAGGACGAGCATTTAAAGCTGGATACCATTTATGTGGGCGGCGGTACACCGACCGCGCTTTCCGCAGAGCAGTTAAAACGTGTGCTCGATGCGGTGACGGCGTATTTTGATGTGCCGCATGTGCGGGAATATACCGTGGAGGCCGGGCGTGCAGACACGATCACGCGTGAAAAGCTTATGGTAATCAAAGAGGCAGGCGCTACCCGCATTAGTATCAATCCGCAGACCTTTGAAGATGCGGTGCTGCAAAAAATCGGCCGCAAACACACCGCACAGGATGTAGTAAAAAGCTACGAGCTCGCCAAAGAATGCGGCTTTACCCTTATCAATATGGATTTGATTGCAGGGTTGCCGGGCGATACGTATGAGGGATTCTGCCGGTCACTTGACCGTGCCGTTTCGCTTGATCCGGCCAACATTACGGTGCACACATTGTCCATTAAGCGCAGCGCCGATCTGTTTTTTGAAACGTCAATGCGGGACTATGTCAAATCGGATGTGACAGGCAGGATGACGGCGTACGCACAGAAAACACTCATAAACGCCGGCTATTTTCCATATTATTTATACCGGCAGAAAAATACAGTCGGAAACCTTGAAAATGTGGGCTATGCAAAGAAAAACACGGAGAGTCTTTATAACATCTATATCATGGATGAGATTCAGACCATTCTTGCCTGTGGTGCAGGCGGTGTAACGAAACTCGTGGGACTTGGAACCGAACCGATTTCCCGCATTTTCAACTACAAATATCATTTTGAATACATCGATCGGTTTGAAGAAATTCTTTCGAGAAAGGATCGTATCTATGACATTTGCAGGGAAGGACGAGAACAACAAGGTAAGCGTCAGCTGGATTAACGGCATGGTGCTCTATCATCCGCAGAAGCTTGTGGAATGGTCGGAGCGAATGTATGAGGATCAGCTGTTTTCTACAGCACAAAAAATCGCACAGCGTTCAAAGGAATGCTCGATTTTATTGCTGTCGGGACCATCTGCTTCGTCAAAAACGACAACAGCGGGAAAGATTTCTGATTATCTGGAAGCACAAGGGGTACATTCCGCAGTGATTTCTCTTGATGATTTCTTTCTCAATCGGGACGATCTCCCGATACTTCCAAACGGAGAAAAAGATTTTGAATCGATTCATACACTCGATCATGCAGAGCTTACCAGATGCTTTGATACATTGTTGAAGACGGGAACTGCCGATTTCCCGATTTTCGATTTTACAACGGGAAAGCGTTCCCCAGAACGCCGCAGAATCACGGTGAATCACGATTCTATGCTGGTGGTGGAGGGGATTCATGCATTGAATCCCGAAATTACAAAACGGCATGATAAGAATAGCTTTTTAAAACTTTATATCAGTCCGAATTCGGATTACGTGCTCGATGACAAACGCGTACTGACAGCACGCGAAATCCGTTTGATTCGCCGAATTGTACGTGATCATTTTCACCGGAACAATCCGGTGGACGGCACCATGCATATGTGGGTCGAGGTTGTACGCAGTGAGATCGCAAACATTATTCCGTATAAAAAAGAAGCCGACTTTATTGTGGACTCGACCATTTTATATGAACCCGCAATTTGGACGCATTACCTGTCGTCGGTACTGGCTACCGATGAAGTGAGTGCACAGTATCGTGCGAAAATCGAGCGGCTGCATGAGGGCCTTTCTGCGTTTGTACCGCTTGCGGAAACTTATCTGCCGGAAAAGACGGTGCTCCGTGAATTTTTGGCGTGACGTTGTATTTTCATAAAAAAGTGTATATAATAATGGTGAAAAGCTGCGTTTTTTCTAAAAGGAGGATGAGCGATATGACATCAGTCAATCTGGATGAATGGATGGAGAAGCTGCGCTTTATTGCAGATGCAGCAGGAAAGAAAACCGGTGAGATGGTTGAATTTTCAAAATATAAGCTCGAAACGGTACGCATTTCCGGTGAGATCAAACGGCTGCAGGAAAAGCTCGGTATGGAAGTGTATCGTTTGGTCAAAACAAACGGAAGCGATTCCGATGTTGTGAATACATTGACCGAGCAAATCGATGCACAGTTTAAACGGCTTGATGAAATCGAACGTGCTGTTGTCGAGATGCAGAATAAGCAGCTTTGCGAAAACTGCGGCGCGGTGAATCCGAAAGATGCAGTGTATTGCTTAAAATGCGGCGAAAAACTTTCAAAAGAAGAGCCGTTTGAAGATTGCTGCTGTAAAGAAAATGATTGCTCCTGTGAAACCGATTCCTGCTGCTGCGCGAATGGTTGTGAATGCGGCAAAGAGGAAAAAGCAGAGGAATAAATTTTCCCTTGACAAAAATCGAACGCTACCGTATAATATACACTTGTAAATTGAATACCTTATCGAGAGTGATGGAGGGACTGGCCCGATGAAATCCGGCAACCTACTGATGTAAGGTGCTAAATCCAGAGGAACGATCCGAAGATGAGGTTTTGACCGAACAAGGTGAACAAGACGCTCAGGAAAGTTCCTGAGCGTTTTTCTTTGGGCTCGACAAGGAAATGATGAAAGGAGCTTATTTATGGCGAGACATTTTTTCACATCGGAAAGTGTGACAGAGGGACATCCGGATAAGATTTGCGATCAGGTTTCGGATGCAATCCTTGACGAAATTTTAAAGCACGATCCGCAGGCACGTGTTGCGTGCGAAACAACGACCACAACCGGAATGATTTTGGTGATGGGCGAGATTACGACAGATACTTATGTAGACATTGCGCAGATCGCACGTGATACCGTAGAAGAGATCGGCTATAACCGTGCAAAATTCGGATTTGACGCAACCACTTGTGGTGTGCTGACTGCCATTCATGCACAGTCGCCGGATATTGCAATGGGCGTTGACAAAGCACTCGAGCAGAAAACCGGTTCGAGCGAGGATAACGATCAGACCGGCGCAGGCGACCAGGGTATGATGTTCGGATACGCATGCGATGAAACGCCGGAGCTGATGCCGCTGCCGATTAGCTTGGCGCATAAACTGGCAATGCGTTTGACCAAAGTACGCAAAGACGGCACACTCTCTTATCTGCGTCCGGACGGAAAGACACAGGTCACCGTCGAATATGAAGAGGACAAGCCGGTTCGTGTGGATACCATCGTCATCTCCACACAGCACGACCCGGATGTTACACTCGAAACCATCCGTAAGGATTTGATCGAACACGTGGTACTTCCGGTTGTTGACAGCGCATTGATTGATGAAAATACAAAATACTTGATCAATCCGACCGGTCGGTTTGTGATCGGCGGTCCGGCAGGTGACTCCGGTTTGACCGGCAGAAAAATTATCGTTGATACTTACGGCGGTTATGCACGTCACGGCGGCGGCGCATTCTCCGGAAAAGATCCGACGAAAGTCGATAGAAGTGCGGCATATGCAGCACGCTGGGTAGCGAAAAACGTTGTTGCAGCAGGTCTTGCGAAAAAATGTGAGGTTGAGCTTGCTTATGCAATCGGCGTGGCAAAACCGGTGTCTATCTTGGTGGATACATTCGGCACAGGCGTCTATTCCGATGAGAAAATTGCGGAAGCTGTCGGTAAAGTGTTTGATCTGCGTCCGGCAAGCATTATTCGTACCCTTGACTTACGCCGTCCGATCTATAAACAAATTGCGGCATACGGCCATGTGGGACGTGAAGATCTTGATTTGCCGTGGGAAAAACGCAATCGTGTTGATGAATTGCGTGCATGCTTTGCATAATTTTTTGTAACAGGGAAAACGTATCAATAAAACCACGCAGTTTTCTGCAGAGAGAATCACAATGGGAAAAAGTTCGGTTACAAAAAAACATAAAACAAGATTGCGCCCTTGGGTGAAATTTTCAATCGTTGGCATTTTTCTGTTAGGCTTGTTTGCTGTTTTGGGTTATGCAATGAGTATTTTGACTGCATACCAACACAACGAACTGGATACCAGCGATTTGGGAATTTCGCAGGTAGAGGGAATTACGGATGATGGTTCAAGTGATATTGTGAATATCGCGCTCTTTGGTGTGGATAAGAGAAGTGATGAAAAACAAGTTCACTCAGACTCCATCATGATTTTGCTGTTGATCGCACACACAATAAGATCAAGCTGACTTCTTTAATGCGCGATACGTATGTATCCATTGAAGGCCACGGACAAACAAAGCTTACACAGGCATATTTTTATGGTGATGCACAGCTTGCTGTCAAAACGATCAATCAGAACTTCGGAACCAATATCACAGAATATGCAACGATCAATTTTGACGGAATGGCACAGATTATCGATGCCGCAGGCGGTGTGACAGTTGATGTTTCAGAAGCTGAGCGGGTTGCTGCCAATGAAAGCATTCGTGAGCAGGCGTTAAAAACCGGTTTAGATGAGGATTATATTGAGCAGGCGGGATCACAGGTGTTAAGCGGAACACAAGCCGTTGCATATGCGCGTATCCGTAAGGTTGGAAATGCCGATTTTGATCGGACAGAACGTCAGCGCATTGTCATGCACGCACTGTTCGAAAAGGCACTTGCAATGAGTCCTGCGTCCTATCCGGAGTTTGCAAGAAAAACACTCCCCTATGTGGAAACCTCAATTGACTTAGGTCAAGTTCTTTCATTGAGCGGTATCATGCTTCGTGATGTTACTATGGAGGAAATGCGTATTCCACTCAATCGTCATTTGATTGGTGAAGGAGCCATTTATGATTCGCTTGGACAGCAGTGTTTAAATGTAGATTTATCTGAAGCAGCAAAGACTTGGAAAGAATTTGTGTATGATGACGTTGATCCTAAAGAACTTGAAAAAGGCGATCCGAGTGATTTGACGTCGAGCGAGCGATAATATGGAAGAAACCTCTGTGTTTTGTGGGTACAAAGCGCAGAGGTTTCTTTTTTAATATAAATTCGAAAAAAGGCGAAAAAAGTGTTGACAATAGGGGGGAGGTGTGGTATTATAATAAAGCTGTCACGGAGGACAGGGAAAACAAGGAAATGGGAAGTGAAACGAGAGAGTCGCGGGAGCGAAAACCTCG
>CALXAM010000003.1 GCA_944386285.1 uncultured Clostridia bacterium
ACTTTACAAACCTTATAAATTGTAGAGTATCCAACCATTGATTGAATATTGCCAATCTAATTTTTACAGAATGCCATTATATATAATGCACGCATACCTATCTCTGTTTGATTTTGTCAGCAGCTCCACTTTTACATTCCACCTTGATTGTTTTGCTTCGCCGAACCGCTGAAAATGCACCAGCTCCCTTGCACGCAGAAACTTAATCGGCTCGCGCACATCGGGATCATCCGCCAAACGCAGAATGTTGTCGTAGGTGAGCCGTGCCTTTTGCTCTGCTGCAAGATCTTCATGCAAATCTGCAATCGGATCGCCTGTTGACTGAAATGTTGCCGCAGTAAATGGATTTCCGGTTGCATCCACCGGATAGACGCCGGTCGTATGATCGATATAGTACGCGTCAAATCCACCTTTTCTCAGATCTTCCACCTTTAAGTTTCGGGTAAGCTGTGAGATAATCGCAGACACCATCTCAATATGCGCCAACTCTTCTGTACCTACTAAGCCGTCACAATGATACATCTATTTTCTCTTCTTGCCCGCAGATACGCGTAATTTCTTTTAAAAACAGCTCTGCGGCTTTTGACAGCCGCTGCTCTTTGCGCCAAATCAACCGCATGGGAGAAGTCATCGTCGGAACGATTGGACGAAAGCACAGAACACTCTGCGCACCTGTGTAAACCAGCTTGTCAAATCCCAAGGCATACCCTAACCCTTCCCGTACCAAGATGGAGGCATTAAAAATTAAGTCATAGGTGGCGACAATATGGAGCCGATCATAATTCTTTTGCAGCCATTGCGGCATTTCATTGGTTGCACCCTGCCTGGATACAATCAACGGCAGTCCGATCAGTTCCTCAATGGCAATTGCCGCTTTGGACACCATAGGACTGTCCTTTCTCATAATCAATCCCCATGTATCTGTAACCGGCAAATCGAAATATGCGTATTTAGACAAATCAATATTCTGCACCACTACCGCAAAGTCGAGCAGTCCTTTATCCAGCCGCTCACAAACGGTTTCCGCATTTCCGCTGTACAGATGAAAATGCAGATGGTCATATGTTTCCTGCAGTTGTTTGGCTGCCTTTGCGAGCAGTGTGATCCCCTCCGATTCTGCACAGCCTAAATATAAATCTCCTCCGTTAAATTCATTCATACACGCAAATTCTGATGTGGTCAAGTCTACCATCTCCAGAATATCAAGCGCCCGTTTATAAAGAATCTCCCCTTCCGGTGTCAGGTGAATACGATAGTTTCCCCGGACAAACAGCTTCTGTCCCAATTCCTCTTCCAGCTCTTTGATCTGCTTGGACAAGGTCGGCTGTGTCACATGAAGCTTTAACGCGGCATTTGTCATACTTCCTTCTTTGGCAGCCTCTATAAAATATCGCAGTACACGCAGTTCCATGAACATTCCCCTTTCATCACAATGCTATTATATCTCCTTAAGATATTCTATTCAAGAATGTCTGGCTATAATTTATAACTATTTGCTATTTTTATATTGAGGTTCTATAATAATGTCAAGAGGTGAAGCAACAATGAACTTAGATGAATTTCTAAGCTATATGGACAGTTCAAAAGAAATCGTTGCCGGCTCTCCGGTTCATCAGTGTATGCATCGGCTCGCGCAGGAGGCGATGCAGCTGACCGCCCAATTAAACAGCTGTTATCATACAAACGAAGAGATCGTGGCGCTGATGCGAAAAATTACCGGACGTCCGATCGACGACAGCTTTGCATTGTTTCCCCCGTTCTATACGGACTGCGGAAAAAATCTGAAAATCGGCAAGAACGTATTTTTTAATTCCGGCGTAAAAATTCAGGATCAAGGCGGTGTGACCATTGAAGATGGTGTACTGATCGGACACAATGTCGTCATCGCTACACTCGATCACAGTCTTGACCCCGATCACCGGGGAAATATGATTCCCGCTCCAATTCATATCGGACAAAACGTATGGATCGGTGCAAACGCAACCATTTGCAGAGGCGTTACAATCGGTGACGGCGCAGTAATTGCGGCGGGCGCTGTCGTAACCACAGATGTGCCGGAAAATACCGTGTTTGGCGGTGTTCCCGCAAAGGCTATCAAGAATATTTAGGAGGAATTCATCATGATGAAGACAGAAGAACTGATGCTGACAAACGAATGGGATAAAACCTTCCCAAAAAGCAATCAGGTCGATCATAGAAAAGTGACGTTTATCAATCGCTACGGCATCACATTGGCAGCAGATTTATATCAGCCGAAAAACGCATCGGGAAAACTTCCGGCAATCGCCGTCTGCGGACCTTTCGGCGCTGTAAAAGAGCAGTCTTCCGGATTATATGCGCAGACAATGGCAGAGCGTGGATTTCTGACCATTGCGTTTGACCCCTCTTTTACCGGCGAGAGCGGCGGCCATCCCAGATATATGGCGTCCCCCGACATCAACACGGAGGACTTTCAGGCGGCTGTCGATTTTCTTTCCGTACAGGACAACGTAGATCCACAGAAAATCGGTATCATCGGTATTTGCGGCTGGGGCGGCATGGCGCTCAATGCGGCAGCGTTAGATACCCGTATCAAAGCGACAGTCACCTCCACAATGTATGACATGAGCCGGGTAAACGCCAACGGCTATTTCGATGAGGCTGACAGTGCAGACGCCCGTTATGAAGCAAAAAAATCATTAAACAAAATCCGTACCGAAGAATACAAAACAGGCGTATACTCCCGTGCCGGAGGATGCCTGCCGTATCCTACACCGGAAGATGTTCCGTTCTTTGTAAAAGACTACAGTGCTTACTATAAGACCGCACGCGGCTACCATGTCCGCTCACTGAATTCCAACGACGGCTGGAACACCATCGGTACCATGTCTTTTATCAATCAGCCGATTCTGCAATACAGCAACGAGATCCGCAGCGCCGTCTTAATGATCCATGGTCAAAAGGCTCATTCCTGCTATTTCTCAAAAGATGCGTTCGCCAATATGGTCAAGAACAATCCTAACACAGAAAACAAAGAGCTGTTCCTTATCCCTGATGCCGTGCATACAGACCTTTACGATCAGGTGGATATCATCCCCTTTGACAAAATGGAAGCGTTCTTTCAAAAATATCTCGGCTGATGCCGGGGATTTCCCTTTCGTTTCTTTAACCTGATTCAAAAGAAAAGAGGTACTTATGATGCATAAAAACATTTTGATTCTTTCCACAAGTCCCCGTAAACACAGCAACTCCGACGCTTTAGCCGAAGAATTTGCAAAAGGCGCCAGAGAGGCAGGACATGACGTCGAGAAAATCAGCCTGATCGGCAAGGAAATTCAGTTCTGCCGCGGCTGCCTGGCCTGTCAGAAAACCAAACGCTGTGTCATCCACGATGACGCAGACAAAATCGTTCAGGAAAAGATGCTGCATGCAGATGTACTGGTCTTTGCAACACCGATTTACTACTATGAGATGTCCGGCCAGATGAAAACCTTGCTTGATCGGGCAAATCCGCTGTACACTTGTGATTATGCGTTTCGGGAAGTATATTTCATTGCAGCTGCTGCAGAGGACGGCGACGAAGTTTGGACCCGTGCCGCAAACGGATTAGAAGGATGGATCGCCTGCTTTCCAAAAGCCCGCCTTTCCGGCGTCATCTTTGGCGGCAATGCCACGGACACCGGCACGGTTCAGTGCAATCCGGCGATGAAAAAAGCCTTTGATGCAGGAAAAGCAATTCAGTGACCTTATCCTATCCGTTTTTCGTTTACAAATTCGTTTCGTAAAATCCTAAGAGATCCCATTAGATTGGAGGAATCCACAATGAAACGTGTGCGCGCTCTTGTACTGCTGCTATTATCTGTATTCGTGCTTTCCGGTTGTGGAGCAGATTATGACGAAGAATCACAATATGTTCCTTCGACAAACTCCTCTTCCAATCTAACTGACCGTTTGGAATCAAATACAGATACATCGCAGTCAGAATCAATGACACAGCCATCCGAATCGGAAATTCTATCAAAGGAGCATGAATCTGTGAACATTCAAATTACAGTTGGCGATACCACTTTCACTGCCATACCCGAAGAAAACTCTTCCGCAGACGCACTGATTGCACTGCTGGAAAAAGGGCCGATCACCGTACACATGTCTGATTACGCAGGAATGGAAAAAGTCGGTTCACTGGGGACCAGTCTGCCGAGAAACGATACCTATATCAGCGTCGACGCCGGCGATGTGATTTTATATCAAGGAAACCAAATCACCATTTACTATGGAACGAATTCATGGAGCTTTACAAAACTGGCTGTCATCCAAAACGCAACAAAAGAACGTCTTTTGGAGGCGCTTGGCTCTAACGATGTAGACGTAACATTTTCACTGGCAGAATAACGGATTACCTTTTCCCCGCCGTTTATGATTTTTTCATAGCGGCGGGTTTTTATTGCTTTGCAAATCGATTGTGATGATTAACTCGCACAAAGATGGATTTTTTCATACAAACACGTTATAATAGGATAACATCAGAAAGGAGTGCATGGACATGTGTGGTGGTATCCTCTCTCAAAAAATTGCATAAACCCATGTAGATAGCCGAATTCACCTTGAAATATTTACATGGGAGGACATGAATATGAAAGAAAACAAATATGACAATGAAACGTTTTTTCAAAAATACAGCCAGATGATGCGTTCACAAAAGGGCTTGCAGGGTGCGGGAGAATGGTCCGAGCTGCAAAAAATTCTTCCTGATTTTTCTGAAAAAAAGGTGCTCGATTTAGGCTGCGGTTACGGCTGGCATTGCAAATATGCTGCCGATCACAAAGCGGCATCCGTATTGGGAACCGATATTTCTAAAAAAATGATTCAGACTGCACAGCGAATCAATTCTGCTCCGCAAATCGATTATCAGTGTATCGCAATGGAAGATTTACACTTTCCAGAAGACACATTTGATGTCATTCTAAGTTCTCTGGCGTTTCACTACATCAAGGATTTTGCGCCGTTGGTGATAAATCTTGCGAAATGGTTAAAGCAAGGCGGCAATCTTGTTTTTTCAGTTGAGCACCCGGTTTTCACTTCCTATGGGACACAAGATTGGTATTATGATGAGAACGGAAAAATCCTGCATTTTCCGGTGGACAACTACTATTATGAGGGACGCAGAGAAGCGGTATTTTTGGGAGAAACAGTCATAAAATATCATCGGACATTGACGACATACTTAAATACTCTGCTCCAAAACGGATTTGAACTTCAACACATCATCGAACCGCAGCCGCCAAAAGAAATGATGAATATCAGCGGCATGAAGGACGAAATGCGCCGTCCGATGATGTTGCTTGTTTCAGCGGTCAAACAATAATAAAACAAAAAGGATCACGTTTTTCACGTGCACTTGTCAAGAGAAAGTAGACAGTAAAAAGAATATTTATCAGAAGCCCCGTTCGGTTTTAAACTGAACGGGGCTTCTGTAACCCAATGCAGCGGCAGGACGGTGGTTATTAAAAAAGTCTACATAAGCATCGAGAAGCGCCGGAACATCATGGGAGTGGGCCAGATCGAAGTCAAGATAGAGTTCTTCCTTCATCCAGCCATTCAAAGCCTCTATAATGGGATTGTCCGTGGGAGTTCCCCCTCGCGACATGGAACGAAGTATGTTATAATCGTGATGGGCCTGGCAAAAAGCCCTTGAAGAGTAGACAGCTCCCTGG
>CALXAM010000004.1 GCA_944386285.1 uncultured Clostridia bacterium
TGAAAGCTGCAATTGATGGACTGAAGCTGAAAGTTGACAAAGATGCACTGGCAGCATTGATTGCACAGGCAGAAGCAATTGATCTCTCGAAATATTTAGAGAGCAGCAAAACCGATTTTGCAGCAGCGCTTGACAATGCAAAAGCAGTATATGAGAACGAAGAAGCAACGGCAAAAGAAGTGTATGACGCATACAACCGTTTGCAGAAAGCGATCTTTGATCTGCGTTTGATCCCGGATAAGTCGCTTCTTGAGGAGCTTTTGAACAAAGCAAGTGAAGTGGATGAGTCACTGTATACAGCAGAAAGCTATGGCGTATTGAAAGCAGCAATGAGCAATGCGCTGGCTGTCTTTGATGATGCAGAAGCAACAGAAGCAGACGTGAAAGCAGCAGAGGAAAAACTCGAGAATGCATTGGACGGACTGGTTCTGACAGATGCAGGTACAGAGACACCGGAGAACCCGACAGAACCGGAGAATCCGAACACAGACGATTCGATTCCGTATGCACTCCCGCTGGCACTTACCCTTGCAGCAGGTGCAGTCTTCGTACTCCGTAAACGTATAGCGAAATAAGCGTTTTAGGGATCACCTAAAATGATGAAAATCGTTTATACCACCTAAAGAAAACAAGCTTGACACGTTGATGTGTCAAGCTTGTTTTTGCTTTCATAAGATGACGAAATAATAGGATGAAAATGTATGTTATAATTGATTTTTTATAGTAATTTCGTTATAATAAGCAGGAAGAAAGACAATGCATCTGTGTGCATAAAAAGAAGAAAAGGGGAGCATATCATGAGAATTTTAGCAATTGATATTGGTGGTACTGCGATTAAATCGGCCATTGCAAATGAAAAAGGTGAAATCACAGAATTAAAAGAACATCCCACCAATGCAAAAGAAGGCGGTCCATCTGTCATGAAAACCGCGCTTGAAATTGCACATAGCTATGATGATTTTGATTGTATTGGAATCTCTACCACCGGGCAGGTCGATCCAAAGCACGGTATCATTGTGTATGCGAATGAAAATGTGCCGGATTATACGGGTACCAATGTAAAAGAAATCTTTGAAAAAGAGTTTCATAAACTCACTTGCGTTGAAAATGACGTCAATTGCGCAGCGGTAGGTGAGACACATTATGGCGCAGGCCGTGGCTTGCGTGATTTACTGTGTATTACGTATGGTACAGGCGTCGGTGGTGCAATCGTCATCAATCGTCAAATTTACGGCGGCGCACATGGTCTGGCAGGTGAGTTTGGCCATCTCATTACGCATCCGAACGGACGGCAATGCGGATGCGGTCAGCATGGATGCTATGAACAATATGCATCCACCACTGCGCTTGTTCGAGAAGCCAGAAAAGTAGATCCCTCTCTTTATAACGGCCGTTTGATCTTTGATGAATGGCATCGTGGAAATACGGCAATTCGGATGATTGTTGACGACTGGATTGACGAAATTGTATTTGGTTTGGTCACGCTTGTTCATATTTTTAATCCGAACGGTATTATTTTGGGTGGCGGCATTCTGGCAGAGCCGTATATTGAAAATGAGATCAATAAGCGTATCTATAAACGCGTGATGCAGAGTTATTCTGATTTCCGTGTCGTAAAAGCGGAGCTTAAGAATACAGCCGGGTTGTTAGGTGCTTCCGTCATTGCATTTAAAACAAAAATCGGCATGTATGAACGGGAATACTGATCGAAGCGTTAAACAAATTCACGATCATTTGAAGAAAAAAGCACGTGATCCAATCAGATCACGTGCTTTTTATGTCTTATTTTACTTTATGAAGCGTAAAGGTTGTTCCTTCAAAGTCAAGAAGCAACGGCACCAATAGTCCGGCATTCATGAGTACTGCACCTGAACGATCACAGGAGAGTTCATCAATATGATATACAGCATTTTCATCAAGTCCTGCAAGTTTTAAACGCAGTCCGCGTACGGCAGGGCGAACCAGCTGACGGACATATGTGCAAACCGCTTCCGTTTTGTCTTTCGATACAAACATCCATGCACAGTCATCCGTTTCAAACGGGCTGACAAGCCGATAGAAATCACCGTTTTCAATGAGCGGTGCAATTGAATGGTAACGGCTTGTCTGTGCGGCGATTTGTGCACGGTCTTCATCAGAAAGAGAGAGCGGATTCAGTTCATATCCAAACGTTGCACTCATCGCAACCATACCACGTGTTGCGAATGGCGTACGGCGTCCAAGCTGATGATTGGGGGAAGCGGAAACGTGTGCAGTCATGCAAACCGGCGGATAGGCAAGGGAGGTGCCGTATTGAATTCGAAGACGAGCGATTGCGTCGGTATCATCGCTTGTCCAGATCTGCGGATGATAGAAGAGCATTCCAGCATCAAACCGTCCGCCGCCGCCTGAGCATCCTTCAAACAAGACATCCGGAAAATCGCTGGTCAGTCTATTGAGCAGCCGGTATAGATTTTTCATGTAACGGAACATCAATTCCGGCTGTTGTTTTGGAGGTAAGCAAGCGGAATATGCGTCTGTAATATGGCGGTTCATATCCCACTTGACATAGGAAATTCTGTGTGCACGCAGTACACCGGAGATGGTTTCGTATAGATAATCAAGGACATCCTGTCTTGAAAGATCTAAAACCAACTGCTGGCGGCCGAGGCAGTATGGACGGTCAGGGTGGCGGATTGCCCAGTCCGGATGCTGTCGATAAAGCTCGCTGTCTTCCGAGATCATTTCAGGTTCAAACCATAATCCGAAACGCATGCCTACCGATTCGCAGGCTTCAATAATCGGATCGAGTCCATTGGGGAGTTTTCGTTTGTCATAAAACCAATCGCCAAGCGAGGTGGTATCATCGTCGCGATGACCAAACCATCCGTCGTCGAGCACAAACGTGTCGATGCCAAGTCCGCGACAGCTTTCGATTAAAGCGATGAGTTTTTTCTCATCGAAATCGAAATATGTTGCTTCCCAGTTGTTGATCACAATGGGACGCGTACGTTTTGCGGCAGGAAGTGTACTGACATGCGTACGAATCATGTCATGGAAGTGCTGTGACATACGATTGAGTCCCTGATCGGTATAAGTGAACATAGCTTCCGGTGTGCAGAATGATTCACCTGCGGAAAGTTCATAAGAGAAGTCGAATGGATTGACGCCGCACTGGATACGTACCGAATCAAATGCGTCTGTTTCTGCCTGACAGATAAAATTGCCGCTGTAGGAGAGCATCATGCCATACACTTCTCCGGAATGTTCTGTTGTCGTTTTCGCGGCAAACGCTACAAACGGGTTGTGATGATGACTGGATGCACCGCGCCGGCTTTCAACCGAACGGGTTCCCGAAGCGAGCGGCGAACGGGTAATCTGCCGTTCACGTACATGGGTGCCGTCAAGCGAAATCATATCAAAGGAAGCGATGGGGAGATCGATACTCATGCTCATTGCACCAAGAATTTGAATGGGTTGACCCGTGCCGTTTTCAATTTTTACGCTGCGTGTGATGATATCGAGTGATTCATATACAGTATAATATAAATGTACGCGCAAACCGCTTTGATCACGCAGCGTAACAATCAGCGTCTGATCTCCTGCGGTTGCACACGGCAAGCCATCCAGTGCCGGTTTCTCTGCCTGGATGGTATAGGATTCATAGACGAGATCAAGCAATCGGCTGCCGTCCGGAAACTGCACATGGAGTGCCGGTGTGCGATAATCACCGTGGCCGTAAACCGGATATTCGAGCGGCATGAGATCCTGACTCAGTGTATGAGAAGGCGTACGCTTAAAAACCGGTGAAAAGCCGCTGGGATATACCTGCCACAAATCGGAAAGATCCGTTTGCGGAATCTTTTTTCCATAGTACTGGGAAAAGAGATATTTGTCCTCGAAAATGGAAAACTGATAACTTGTGTGGTCGGTGGACAGATGGAAAAGCTTTTGGCTTTCATCAAAAGAAATAGGCATAAAACCCCTCCCGATGTTATTCTATCGGTATTGTACCGCAAACGGCGAGAAGGTGCAAGACGAAAATAGACGCATTGTGTTTTTTCAAAAAAACGTGTATAATAAAAAAAACTCAAACAGAAAGCAGGGATTTGCATGGAAACAATCATCGAATTGTATGATCATGAACCGATCCGCAATGTGTTGGCGCCATCGGTATTGCAGCCTGCCCGTGTGATTTATATTGGAGGAAATTTGCTGGAAGAGCCGCATCGACAGCAATCGCTTCTGCGTTTTTTTCAAATGAAATGCAAAGAAACCGAGGTTTTGTTTTTTACTGTGGACGGATTTGATTATGATGCAATTCGTCAAATGCTTACGGAAGTATTTTATCGCTATCCAGATGCGGTCATTGACATTACCGGCGGTTCCAGTATGATGCTGTTTGCGGTGGGGATGTTTTGTAAAGAACATCCGGTTCCCGTTTTTTCTTATCATGGAAAGAAAAATCGTTTATTCGATGTGTTTTGCTGTCCGCAGGCACGCACAATGCCCTGTGATCCAAAGTTCACAGTCAATGAAGTGCTTTCTCTTGCGGGCGGCTCGTTTTTGCGGTATGGACATATCAGTAAGAAAGATTTAACGGACACTGTTTTGCAGCATGTAGAGCAGGTGTTTTCTGTTTTTTTAGCGCATCCTCACCGATTTAATCGCCTGATTCAGTATTTTCAAGCAGTTTGCTCCCATCAAACAGATGCGAATGCACTTTCTGTTCGGGCGCCAATGTCTATTCGTGCGTCCGGCGGAAAAACGATTTCATGGGATGGAGAGTTGATGACGCGTCTTGCAGAATTTGGATTATTGCAGGATGTTCACGCAAGCGGTGGACGTGTACAGTTTCGGTTTGAAAGTCCGATTGTCAGACAGTGCTTAAACGATATTGGCGTGTGGCTTGAAATGTATGTGTACAAGCAGGCAGTGGAAAGCGGACTGTTTGACGATGTTCAGATCAGCGTCGTTGTTGATTGGGACGGCGATATCAATGAATCCATCAATACCATCAATGAAATTGATTTGATTTTAACACGCGGTGTATCCTCGTTGTTTGTGTCCTGTAAATCAGGCGTACCGTCTACCATGGCGCTGAATGAAATCAATACGCTGACGGAATGGTTTGGCGGAATGTTTTCAAAGGGCGTCATTGTGACGATGTGTGAGTTATCTACTGTTTCACCGGCAACGTACCGTCGTGCGATCGACATGGGGCTTTGCGTGATTCAAAAGGAAGATATGGAAGCAGGAAAAATTGGAGAATTGCTGGCGGCTGCGGCGCCGGCCGGAACGCTTCTATGCCCCGCAGAATAAAAGGAGGTCTTGTTGTGCATATTTCAGAGTTGTTTCAAAAAAAGTCACCCGTATTATCGTTTGAGATTTTCCCCCCAAAAAAGGAAAGTCCCGTTGAAACGATTTACCAAACGCTTGACGAATTACAGGACCTTACGCCAGATTTTATCAGCGTTACTTACAGTGCCGGCGGAACAGGCGGTAATCATGCGACCTGTGATATCGCGTCTGCAATTAAAAATAAATATGGGATTTTGCCGATCGCACATCTGACTTGTGTCAGTTCCAATCAAGCTGAGATCAATGCACAGCTTGATGAATTGGAGAAAAACGGGGTCTATAATATTTTAGCGCTGCGCGGTGATATCAACCCGAATGTACCGCCAAAACATGATTTTGCACATGCAAGTGATCTAACCGCTTTTATCAAAGCACGCGGCGGATTCAGCGTATCAGGCGCATGCTACCCGGAAGGACATTGTGAGAGCGAAAATTTAATTGAAGATATTTTGCATTTGAAGAGAAAAGTAGACGCCGGCGCGGAGCATTTAATTTCTCAGCTGTTTTTTGACAATGCGATGTTTTATTCATTTTTAGAACGGGCGCGGATTGCAGGAATTACCGTTCCGATTGAAGCGGGAATTATGCCGGTTGTCAATAAAAAGCAGATTGAACGCATGGTTTCGTTATGTGGTGCAAGTTTGCCGCAGAAATTTGTAAAAATGATCAATCGTTATGAGCATAATCCGGAGGCACTGCGTGATGCCGGAATCGCGTATGCAGTGGATCAGATTGTGGATTTGATTGCAAATGGGGTAGACGGAATTCATTTATATACCATGAATAATCCGTATATTGCACGGCGGATCTGTGAAAATATCGGCGCACTGCGTCAGACAAACGAATGACGGCGCAGGAAGTATGTGCGCGCATCCAGATAAGCGAAGTTCTGCGATATGCCGGATGCCGTGCCATAGATGAGAAAATGAAAAGCGCGGCGGGCATGTGTATTGAGGAAATTTCCTCCGTGATTCGCCCGCGCATGATATCAAAAACCTGCCGGATTGTACATACGCCGCAGGGAAGTTTATTTGATGATACGCTGCTGATACCGGGAAACGATCTTGTCAGGCTGTTAAATGGGTGTGAGCAAGCGGTTTTATTCGCCGCGACGCTGTCCGCGCAAATCGATACCTATATTCGCAAAGCGGAGATTTTAGACCTGTCGCACGCACTGTTTTTGGACAGCAGTGCGACAGCAGCTGTAGAAGCTGCTTGTGATTTGTTTGAAGAGGAAATAAAAGAACAGTATCCGTCCATGACGCTGACGATGCGATATTCCCCGGGGTATGGTGATGTGCCGATTGGGGTGCAGGAGGCGTTTCTCTCCTTTTTGGATGCGCCGCGAAAGATTGGATTGTGTGCGACGGCTTCCTCTATTTTGACACCGCGCAAATCGGTAACGGCAATCATCGGTCTGTCGAAAACGGTACAGCCGCAAAAAAGACGTTCATGTGAAACATGTAACCTGCGTGAACGCTGTCAATTTCATCAAAAGGGGGACTTTTGTGGACGTTAAAACACTACTTGAAAAACCGTTTGTTCTGCTGGATGGTGCGATGGGAACAATGCTTCAGAAAAAAGGAGTCAAGCCGTCAACAGTGATGGAGACACTTAGCATCACATCGCCTGAATGGATTGAAGAAATTCATCGTGCATATCGTCTGGCAGGTTCAGATATTTTGTATGCAAACACATTCGGTGCAAACCGGCTAAAGCTCGAAAAGACGGGCTATACTGTGGAGGAAATTGTATCCGCTTCGATGTCGATTGCGAAACATGCCGCTGACGGTGCGCTTTGTGCATTGGATATCGGTCCGACCGGTAAACTGTTGGAACCAAACGGAAGTCTTTCGTTTGAAGATGCCTACGATGTTTTTTCAGAAGTCGTGCAGGCAGGCGTACGTGCGGGAGCTGATCTGATTGCGATTGAAACGATGACAGATCTCTATGAAATGCGTGCAGCACTGCTTGCCGCAAAGGAAAACAGTGATTTGCCGGTGATCTGTACGATGACGTTTGAAGCAGACGGCAGAACGTTCACCGGTACGGATATTTATTCTGCTGCTGTTTCCATGACTGCGCTCGGGGCGGATGCGATCGGCATTAACTGTTCGCTTGGACCGAAAGAGGCCGGTGCCCTTGTGCGCAAAATGCACGAGATAACAGATTTGCCGACGATTTTAAAGCCCAATGCAGGATTGCCTGACCCGACGACCGGTGCCTATCATGTAGATGCGCTGCAGTTTGCGCGTGAGATTGCTGAGGCAGCATCATACGGCATTTCGTTTGTGGGTGGATGCTGCGGTACGACGCCTGAATATATCCGTGAAGTGAAACAAGCGCTTGCACAAATAAAGCCAGTACGGCAGGCGAAGAAAGAAATTTTGTTTGTGTGCAGCGCCACGAAGACAGTAGCAGTTGATCGGGTGCGTGTGATCGGCGAACGCATCAATCCGACCGGAAAAAAACGGTTTAAAGAGGCACTTGTCAATCGTGAAATTGATTATATTCTTTCGCAGGGACTTTCTCAGGTAGAGGCTGGTGCCGACATCTTAGATGTGAACGTAGGACTGCCGCAGATTGATGAGAACGAAATGATGGTAACGGTTGTGAAATCCTTGCAGAGTGTGATTGATGCACCGCTTCAGATCGATTCTTCTTCCGCGCAGGTGATCGCTTCTGCGCTGCGCGTATATAACGGAAAAGCGATTGTTAACTCCGTCAACGGTGACGATGAGGTGCTCGATACAGTGCTGCCGCTTGTCAAACGTTATGGCGCGGCGGTTGTCGGTTTGACGCTTGATGCAGGCGGCATCCGTAAAACAGCAGAAGAACGGTTTGCCATTGCGAAGAAAATCGTGGACCGCGCACTTTTTTACGGAATTGCACGAAACGATATTTGCATTGACTGTTTGACACTGACCGCTTCTGCTGAGCAGGAAGCAGCGATGGAAACCATTCGCGCAGTGTGTATGGTGCGTGAACAGCTCCATGTGAATGCAGTGCTTGGCGTGTCGAACATTTCGTTTGGCCTCCCGAATCGTCCGCTTGTGAACCGTACATTTTTAACGCTCGCCATGGGTGCGGGTTTAAATCTTCCGATTATGAATCCGAATGATAAAGAAATGATGGATGCGGTGCGTGCGTATTCCATGCTCTCCTGCGATGACAGAGGTGCAAATGAGTTTGTGGCTTATTATGGCTCTGATTCTCCGCAAAAGAAAGTAGAAGCTGCACCCGCTGATCCTCGTACGTTGGAAGAAGCTGTTTTTCACGGGCTTCGAGGGGAATCGGCTTCGCTGACCAAAACACTGCTTGAATCAAACGAGCCGATGACGATTGTAAATACCATGCTGATTCCTGCGCTTGACCGGGCAGGGGAACTGTTTGAATCAGGAAAACTGTTTTTACCGCAGCTGATTCAATGCGCACAGGCGGCACAGGCTTCGTTTGGTGTGATTCGCGAAATGATGGCTTCCAAAGGAGAAGCCTCTGTGAGCAAAGGAAAAATTATATTGGCGACCGTAAAAGGTGATATTCATGATATCGGTAAGAATATCGTGAAGGTGCTGCTTGAAAACTATGGATTTACGGTGATTGATTTGGGGCGCGATGTAGACCCCGAACTGATTGTCAAAACGGCCAAGGAAATGGATGTATCACTGGTCGGATTAAGTGCACTGATGACAACAACGCTTGCCAGTATGGAAAAAACGGTCATTCGATTAAAAGAGGAAAAACCGGATTGTACCGTGCTCGTTGGAGGTGCTGTATTGACACCGGAATATGCACAAAAGATTGGCGCAGATTATTACGCAAAAGATGCAAAAGAGTCTGTCGATATTGCACAGCGCGTTTTATGTAAATAAGAAAAAACAAAAGGGCACCGCCTTTTCAAGCGGTGCCCTTTTGTTTGGGTATGGATATATAAAAAAGAGAAGAGATCGAATAAATAAAAACCTTTTGTATATTTTTCATTATACACTTGTGAATGAAAATGTCAATGTAAGAACAGGCAAGAATAAAAGAAAAGCAAGAATATCATATGGGAAAACAAGAAAATGAAAGTCATTTCATAACAAAAACAGATCAAATTGGATATATTTTTGTTTTATTCTATAACATTGTTCTATTATTGTTGTTTTTCATGGGAATAATAGAGTGATTCAATTTCTTCTTTTGTTGCAAGCCAGGAGGAAAAAGCAGTAGCAGAGCCTGCACAGATTCCAAGTTTTAATGCGTGAGAAAATGACTTTGTTTGAAGCCATCCCGCTAAAAATCCAGCAACCATGGAATCACCGGCGCCAACGGAATAAACAAGTGTACCGGTAGGTGCTTGTGCAAAAAAAGTTTCTCCTGATTCTGTCACCAGAACAGCGCCCTGTTCTGCCATGGAGATCAGTACGTTTCTTGCACCTTTCTCTTGAAGCTGTTTGGCGTAGAAGACCGCCTCATCTTTTGTTTCGATTGTCACATGAAACAATGCACCTAACTCATGATGATTCGGCTTAATTAAAAACGGATGATAGGAGAGAGAATCAAAAAGCAATTCACCGGAAACATCCACGACCGTCTCAATACCTTGTTGGGAGGCGATTGTTAATAGCTGTGTGTAGGTGCCGCTGGAAAGAGAAGATGGAATACTCCCTGCGATGACAAGAAAATCATCCTGTTTCATGAGAGAAACCTGTTGGATTAAACATTGAAACGCTTCTTCATCGATGATCGGACCGCTTCCGTTTAGTTCGGTTTCCTGATTCCCTGTTACTTTGACATTGATACGAGTAAATCCATTTTTGAGTGGAATCAGCGCAGAGGGACAACCTTCATGTTCAAGGAGCCGGCGAAGCTCTTCGCCTGTGAATCCTGCACAAAACCCGAGTGCTTTTGATGTAACGCCAAGCCGGTTTAATACAATAGAAACATTGATTCCTTTTCCGCCTGGATAGATGACCTCATCTTTTGTTCGAATAACGGAACCAACACAATCACCAGCGGTGTGTGCAACGTAGTCAAGAGACGGATTGAGCGTGATTGTAGCGATCATGAAAACATGCTCCTTATGCTTTTTTCTCTATCATAACATGGATTTTTACATTGGTAAACGTCTTTTGATAAAATTCTGTTTACATTTGTTTCACGATGGTGGCACAGTTGTTTCACGATGTGCGCACGAAATCAATACATAATCGTAAAACTGCAATGGTAAACTAAAGGCATCAAATGATAGAGAGGAACATGAATATGACATTTGAAGAACAAAATCAATTTGGATATAAAGACAATGGATCTGAAACAAACAACATCCCTGAGCAGGAGAGTTCTCAAATGAACGCTGCATCTCAATGGGAAAATACTGCTTCGGCAGAGCAAGCGCCGTTAAACAGCGAGTCATTTGAGAATGAGGCACAGGAAAGTGCAGCACAAAACGAACCGTATCAAAATGCGCCGTTTTATCCGAATCCAGAGCAAACGGATTATACTGCATGGCAGCAAGATCCTATTCCTCAGTGGACAGCACCGGCCGGAACACAAAAACCGCCGAAAAAACACGGAAAAGGCAAATGGGCAGCGCTTTTAATGGCTGGCTGCTTTGTGCTCGGTGTTGTGGGCAGTGCAGCAGGTACAGCGGTGTTTAACAGCAAATGGTTTGAAAATTTGGTATCACCGCAGTCAGAATCTTCTAGTTCAAATGGAAGCGCACTGAATACATCGAGCGATTCTACCACGAATCCGACATCTGTTACAGAAGTTGCAGAACTTACTGCGAACAGCGTTGTTGAAATTACAACCGAAAGTGTTACGACAGGTAACTTCCTTCAACAGCAGATTTTAACCGGTGCAGGCAGCGGTGTGATTATTACAGCTGATGGATATATTTTAACCAATAACCACGTCATTGAGGATTCCAATAAAATCACGGTGACGCTGCGTGATGGAACACAGTATGAAGCAACGCTTGTAGGCACAGATACACAGACAGACTTAGCGGTCATTAAAATTGAAGCAGACGGATTACAGCCGGCTGTTTTTGGAAATTCGGATGATTTAAAAGTCGGAGAGCAAGCCGTTGTCATCGGTAACCCGCTCGGTCAGCTGGGCGGATCGGTCACCAGTGGAATTATCAGTGCATTGGATCGTGAAATTACGATTGACGGTCAGGTCATGACACTGCTGCAAACAGATGCAGCGGTAAACCCCGGAAACTCTGGCGGCGGTCTGTTTAACGCGAAAGGCGAATTAGTGGGAATCATCAATGCAAAATCAAGCGGTGAAGATGTAGAAGGCATCGGCTTTGCAATTCCGTCGAATACCGCAAAGAGCGTTGCGGATGAACTGATGAAAAATGGATATGTATCCGGTCGTGCGTCGCTTGGAATCAGCGTTGTACAGATTGACGATGCACAAACGGCAATGATGTATCGTGTGGATACCGTCGGCGTCTATATTTTAAGTGTAAACGAAGGTTCCGGTGCAGAAAAAGCTGGTTTGCAGGCTGGTGACCGTATTATCACAATCAATGATACAGAGGTACTTGAAACTGCAGATATCACGTCAGTACTCAGCACGCTGAGTGTAGGAGATACAGTCACATTAACGATCTCCAGAAACGGAAAGATTGGGACTGCAACGGTTACACTGCAGGAACAAACAGCGCAGCAGTCGACAACAGACGAAAGCAGCGCAGCATAACAACGCGTTTTCCTTTTCATTTCTCTCTCACATAAAAAAAGCAGAGGCGGACAAGAATTTGTCCGCCTCTGCTTTTTGTTGATTTGATAAAATCAGGTATGCGTGTAAATGCCAGAAAGCATGCGCATTGCATGTAGTGCTTGCAAAAGCTTAGACGATCCGTGGTATTTGATTTATAAAGCTCTCATATCATGTAACTGCTTTGCTTTTTGATAGGCACGATCTAAAAACTCCTGAATCGATAAATCTTCATAATCCCAATTCATAGGTTCGAGCGTTGTTGCACCTTGATAACCTGTAAGCGCTATTTTTTTCATAACGCTCATCCAATTGATATTACCATCAAAAGGAAGCTGATGCTGATTGTATTTTCCGCCGTTGTCCTGCAAATGCAATGCCATTAAACGATTTCCGTATTTGTTAAGCAGATCAATCTCAGGAGCATAGTTTTGATGATGACAACTGTCATAACAGAACCCTACATCGTTTGAATCAAACGTGTTCAGCACGATATCCAGATTCTTTATATTTTCTAAATTTTCAAATGCGATTTTAACTTTTTTATTTTCTGCTTGATGAATGATATTCTCTAATCTTTTTAATCCAAGTTTATTAACAGGATATGTATCAGTGGGCAAATGGATTACCATGGTAGGAATATCGAAAGCAGCACAATCTTCTACACATTGCAGATATGTTTGATAAACACTTTCTCCATCCAAATGATCTGATGATAAATCATTCTGCTCATGAACCGGCGTATGGATATTCTCTATTTTTAGTCCCGCTTTTTCTGCCAGCCGCGCATCCTCTTGATATCCTGTACCTCTTCCGAATTTATCGCTCCACCATAACATCACACAGTCAAATCCGGCGCGTTTTATTCGTCTGTATCGTTCTTCAAAAGGCACGTCAAGCTTCCGCCATAACCAAAACAATCGTATATCCCTATCATAATTTCCTCTTCTTTCAGTTTTGAAATCTCAAAGGCTATTTTGGTTTTAATGTTGTTATAATATAATTTTTTCTTCAGGCTTTGGCACAATCAATCGTTCTTGAACGGACTGCGGCAAAGCGGCTTTGAGTTCCTCTACATAGCCATGTGCCCAGAAATAATTGACAGGAGGCTCTTCGTATGTTCCAAAGTGTTGGCAAATGATATGTGTTGGATGAAGCCATTCGATCAGGCGAATCGATCCATTGATGTGTGTATTGTGCTCTGTAGGAGAGAGAAACAATCCATCAACAGGGTGCATTTCCGTGTGTTCTTCCAGCAAAAGTGTGTCGCCCGGCTGATAAAATCGTTTGCCATTCAGTGTGAACACATAACCGCAGTCGTTTACATCAGCGCCGCTGTATACGGTGCCATGCTTATGTCCGTGAATCGCACGAATCGTCTGATAGGAAATGGTATGTAAGGAGCCGCTGTGTCCAGGTGTGACAAAAACAGCGCGTTCAGCGAGATCGGGAATGGAATTTGCTTTTTCCCGGCAGCTTTCAGGAATGATGAAACGACAACGACTGTTGTGTAATAACCATACTGCCGTCTGTGTACTGAAATGGTCTTCGTGTGCATGTGTGTAGCAGACGAAATCAGCTTGCAAGCATCGGCTTTTGGTTTCTTTAGAGGGAAACCAAATCCGTTCTGAATGAAACAAATCCGGGTCTGTCAGAATCGTAGTGCTTTGATCTGATAAAAGAAAACCATCGTTTCCAACCCATTCAATCATACATTCACTCATCATATACGCCTTCTTTCTTTTTTTCATCATAACAAAATAGTATGGAAAATACAAATATTGTTTTCTGTAGGAAACAGCGAAGCTGCGGAATAACCGCAGCTTCGCTGATCCACTCTCTTCTCTTTTTATATATATTATCTTATTCGATTTCAGCGCGCCAAGCAGCAGTCTGTTCCTTTGTTGGAACCGTCACATCACGCATCAAATAGCTTTTTCCAATGTTTTTCCATTTCACAGCGCCGATGTCATGATACGGCATAACTTCTGCACCAATGATATTTGGATATGTGCGTTTGATTTGCCGGATGGTTTCAAAATGTGCATCACAGTCGTTTACCCCCGGAATGATCGGACAACGCAGTAAAACGGGTTTGTTCATTTGAGCCAGCAGTGCAAGGCTTTCATAGACCGGTTCGTTTGGTGCGCCAGTGTAGTATTTATGCTGGTCGCTGTCATAATGCTTAAAGTCAAGCAGGAATAAATCAACCAACTCGCAAAGTGCCGTTAATCGTTCCTTGGACACCACACCGTTTGTTTCAATGCAGGTATGAATGTTTTCCTGTTTGCACAATGTAAGCAGCTCGCACAAAAAGTCAAACTGCATCGTTGCCTCGCCGCCGGAAACAGTGATACCGCCGCCGGAACGTCCGTAATACGGTAAATCCTTGCGTACTACTTCCATCACTTCTTCGGCAGTCATAGATTGACCGATTGTTTGAATTGCACCTGCCGGACAAGCGGCTGCACATGCGCCGCACTGTACGCATTGATCAAATGAGAAATGATGTTCGCCGGTTTCTTTGTCGATCTGATGAACGCCCTGCTTGCATACGGCCTCACATGCACCACAGGAAGTACATTTTACGGTGTCTACTTCAAGCTGCGGTTCACAGGAAAATGATTCCGGATTGTGACACCATGCACAGGAGAGATTGCATCCCTTTAAGAATACGGTGGTACGAATCCCAGGACCGTCGTGCAGTGAAAAACGCTGGATATTAAATACTGTTCCGTGCATGAATTAACACTCCTCGACCGTGGTGCGCAGCAGGAGTTCGTGCTGAACAATCGGACTTAATTCCACGAATCTTGCACTGAAGCCGCCGATGCGGACAATCAGATTTTGATATTTTTCCGGATGGATCATTGCTTGCTCTAAATCATCTTTTCCGATGGAGGACAAGTTTGTCTGGACACCGTTATTTTCAAAGAAGATTTCGAGAAGCATTTTGATTTTATCGAATTGATTTTTTAACAGATCTTTGTTGAAACGGATATTGTGGACAACGCCAACATGTTTGGAAGCATCAAATTTCCGCATTGAATTGAGCGTTGCCGTCAATCCGTTCTTGTCCCCGCCGATTGATGGGCTGTTGCCGTTGGAAAGAGGTTCGCCTGCTTTTCTGCCGCATGGCGTAGCAGAGGTGACCTTTCCGCGTTCCGCAGAACCGGAATTGTTGACGCTGACGATATGATAGCGGTACAATGTTGTTTGCTTGCCGCCTTCTGCGTGCAGATCAGAAATATTATTGAGTACACGCACAGCGATTTCGTCCGCTTCATCATCGTCATTGCCATATTTCGGCGCATCTAAAAGTGCCTGACGTTCTTTCTCATACCCGACGAAATTTGCATCAAGCATCTGGACAAGCTCTGTTAGCGTAAACATCTTTTTGTCATAGACACAGTGTTTAATTGCAGTTAAACTATCTGCACAAGTGATCAGACCGAAAATCTCACTGGTAGCGCAGAGATAGCGGCATCCGCCTGAGAAAATGCCTTTTCCCTTTTCTAAACAGTCATGTGTGAGCAGACTTACCATGAGGTATTCTGATTCTTCACCGGCAACCTGATAGTTTAACTGTTCATGATACGCCATTTCTTCACAAGGGACGCGCATCATTTCAGAGTATGCAGAAAACAGATCTTCAAACGTTTCGTATTCGGATACGTCTTTCATATTTTCTGCCTGTAATGTGTTGGTAAAGGAATCATATCCTTTGTGAAGGACGACATCAAGTGCCTGTGCTAAGGTCACACCGGTGTTCGGTGTTGCAGCGCCGCAGCCCTCCATGATATATTCGCCGCATCCAAGGGGAACCCAGTGTGCAGCAGCTTCTTCCTCGCTGATTCCGTATGATTTCATTACACTCGGAATGACGGTTTCGTCGCTGTAAATGATCGGGTACACAGCGCCGGCAGCAATATTTTCAAGCGTTTTGTTCATGAGCTCTTCGTTCATGCCGGTATAGTAACGCAGTGTGAGCTGCGGAACGACATCCATGACACGTTTTGACGTTTCAATGAACAAAAGGGCAAGTTTATCAGCTTCTTCCGGGTTTGTACGGCCTTTTCCGCCGATAATAATACGGCTGTCATGAACTTTGCTTACGCGAATGATTGCTTTGTAGAACGAAGACAGCCAACGGATTGCTTCTTCATCATTGATCCGGTTTTCTTTTACATCGTTTGCATAGAACGAGCCGAGTGTCTCATCAAGCCGGCCGAAATTCATCAGATCGGAGCAGACTGCATAGATCCAGATCAGCTGAAGCGCTTCTTTGAATGTGCGCGGTGCATTGTCTTTGATCCATGCAAAGTTGTTGCGGATCTGTGTGAGTTCATACAAACGCCGTTCCGAAAGAGACGGATCACAGAGCATTTGCTCTGCACTGTCGCGGTACATTGCACATGCGTCCGCAATCACATCGAGTGACATCTCGAGTGCATCGTAGAATGTGCTGTCACCATTTTGCTCACGGAATGTCTGGATTCGTTTGTGAAGACCTGGAAGACCTTCTGTAACAAGTAATTTTAAGTCAACGTTCATGCCTGCGACACGGCACACAGCGTAGTAGTACCGTCCGACTGCAATCTGTTTGTGGTATTTTTCATAGAAACGTTCGCGTACTTTTGCTTCTGTATTTTCTTTTTTCCAGAAAGCACGCATTTGCTCCACCTGTGCAATGTATGCGTCATCTACGGTATCGCGGATTTTATCGAGTGCGTCTTTGACACGATCATCCCAATAATAATAGGTGTAGCTGCCGCCATACTGTGGAGAAAATCCGACAAATCCGTGTTTCATATATCCGACAATCAGATCTTCTTCACCAATCGGTTCCAGCACATATGGAACTTGAAGCGCCAGGCATTTTGCTTCTCTGAGCGCTTTATCCGGTTCGCTTTGATAAGTACGCGTGAACGCAAGCGCATAATCAAGATCCTGTTTTTCATTATAGAACATATTGATTCCTCCGATAATCAAGCGGGTAGACTCCCGCTTCCTTCTGCCTTTATCATACGAAAAAATTTTTTTAAAATCTACTGTACCATTGACGTGTTTTTATGGTATATTGATATTGTTTAGATGGCAACATCGTCATGAAAGGAGAGAAAAAAATGATTCGCCTGAGTGCAAAAAAAAGACCGGAGTCCGCAAGGATGCTGGTGCTTAAACAAAACAGTATTGCTGAAACGTTTCAGCTTCACTGCCATGATTTTCATGAGTTTTTTCTTGTAACAAAAGGACGTGCGCTTCATTTGGTCAATGAATCGTATCAAATCGTTTCGCGCGGTTCGCTCGTATTTGTTCGTCCGGATGATGCGCATTGTTATGATTATTATAAATCACAGGATTTTACGTTTTATAACTCAGGTCTTCCACAGTCGGATTATGAGCGTTTATGTCAGTTTTACGGCGAGGAGGCTGTGAAAGCGCTTGACACGCTGCCGCTTTCCAAACACGTGATTTTAACAGATGCGCAAACGCATCGATTGGAAGAACCGATGGAGCAGCTGCTCACCATGAAAGATGATAAATCTCGCATTATGCTTTATCGGCGGCTGAGTGCGGAAGCAATGTACTATTTTTTAACCGCAGACAACCGTGACAGTGAAACACGTCCGCCGGACTGGCTGTTACATGTGCTTGATGAAATGGCCAAGCCTGAAAATTTTGTGCAGGGACTTGACCGGCTGATTCAGATTGCGAATTATTCACAGGAGTATATTAACCGAGAGTTCCGTCGTCATTTGGGAACAACACCGACGCATTATATCAACGAATTGCGTCTGCGATATGCGCATGAATTATTATCGCAGACGGATCTTCCAATTGTGGAGATTTGCGGGATGTGTGGGTTCCATAATCTGAGTCACTTTTATACATGTTTTTCTGAATATTTCGATACGTCGCCTGCAAAGCTTAGACGGACGTTAACAGCGGCCAAAAGGGAGGAGACCAATGCAGATTGATTTAACGCGTGGTTCCGTAGCTGGTTCCATGCTTCGTTTTTCACTTCCGCTGATTGCGGGAAACCTGCTTCAGCAATGTTATAATATTACGGATACGTTTATTGTGAGCCGGATCAGTTCGGATGCACTGGCAGCCGTCGGTACCTCTTATTCTGTGATGACTTTTTTGACCTCTGTGATTTTGGGGCTTTGCATGGGAAGCGGAATTTTATTTTCTATGCTATTTGGTGCAAAGAAGCAGGAAGAGCTTAAAACATCGGTGTTTCTTTCGTTTTTATTGATTGGTGTGCTCACGGTTGTGATTACGGCTTTGTCCATTCTCTTTTTACCGCAGATCCTCTTGTTTTTAGAGATTCCTTCCTCAATCCAATCAATGACATACGCCTATTTGTTTTTTATTTTTTTAGGGCTTCCTGCGACATTTTTCTATAATTTTTTTGCATCCCTTTTGCGTGCAGTCGGCAATTCATTGATGCCGCTTCTGTTCTTAGGAATTTGCGCGGTATTAAATCTCTTTCTTGATTGGCTGTTTGTATTCCCGATGCAGATGGGCGTTTCAGGCGCGGCTATCGCGACGATTGCAGCACAGTTTGTTTCGGCGATTGGAATGACGATATACTGCATCAAAAAAGCACCGCAGCTCATTCCGTCACGTCAGCATTGCCGGTTTGATCGTTCGATTCTCTCACAGATTGCAGGATATTCATTGCTCACTTGTGTACAGCAGTCGGTCATGAATTTTGGTATTTTGCTCGTGCAGGGTGTTGTGAACCGGTTCGGCGTTTCTGTGATGGCTGCATTTGCAGCAGCTGTTAAAATTGATTCCTTTGCCTATATGCCGGTGCAGGATTTCGGCAATGCATTTTCTACCTTTATTGCACAAAACAGAGGTGCCGGACAAACAGATCGAATCCGGCGGGGATTGCGCAGTGCACTGCTCATTTCTTTGCTGTTTTGTATCGTGATTTCAGTGCTTGTTATTTTGTTTGCAGCACCGCTTATGACCATTTTTATTGATCCGTCACAAACCCAAATTATCGAAACGGGTGTGACTTATCTTCGGATTGAAGGTACGTTTTATTTCGCAATCGGCTTTTTGTTTTTGTTCTATGGACTGTATCGCGGACTTGGACATCCCGGGGTTTCTGTGGTGCTGACGGTTATTTCTCTTGGCCTTCGTGTCGTGCTTTCTTATGTGCTTTCTCCCATCTCTTTTATCGGTGTGCTTGGAATATGGTGGGCAATTCCGATCGGATGGGTGATTGCAGATCTTGTGGGTGCGTTATTTTATGCCCGCTTTGTAAAACGGGAACTCCTGCAAAACAGGAACACGCATGAGATGGTTTAAAAGTGACATCGTTTTATAAGTGTTATTGTTTTTTGTACGAAAAACATGACGAACGTTTCTGTTGTTTTTTTGGAACGTTGTTGTGTGATCGAAAGAGAATGTACCGCTTCAGTCCACACGACTTCGTATGGCTTTCTTGCCTTTCAAAAAGCCTTGTGCTATAGTAAAATTTGTTTGTTGCGGTAAAAGAGATTTTTTAAATGGGAGAATGCGCATGAAAACAGTGAATATTGGAATTGTAGCGCATGTTGACGCGGGAAAGACGACATTAACCGAACAGCTTTTATACTGTTCGGGTCAGACACGAACGGTTGGCAGCGTCGATGACGGCACATCGCAGAGCGATTTTTTAAAGGTGGAGCAAAGACGTGGAATTTCCGTTCGAACCAGTGTGGTTTCGCTGCAATACGGCGATGTACGGATCAATGTCATTGACACGCCCGGACACGCCGATTTTGCGGCTGACGTGGAACGGTCGCTTGCGGTGCTCGATGTGGCTGTCGTGATGATTTCAGCGGTTGAGGGAATTCAGCCGCAGACAGAACTGCTGATTGAAGCACTGATGCGGACGAATACACGAATGATCTTTGTCATCAATAAGGTGGATCGCGCAGGAAGCCGGATACAAAAGATTATAGACGAAATTCGCGAGCGGTTTTCGCTTCGCACCATTTGTTTAACGGATGTAAAGCAGGAAGGGGAACGGGATTGTATCCTGACAGATCGTACGCTCAAATCAGATGATTTTTTCACAGAAGCAACCGAGCTTCTCTGTGAAACGTCAGACGAACTGATGGAACGGTATCTTTCGGGAGAGGAGATTTCCAAAGAAGAGATCCACCGTTTGATGACAGCCGCTTTTTCATCGGGCGAACTGGTTCCGGCACTTTGCATGGCTGCATTGCACGGAAAAGGAATTGCGTCACTGCTTTCGCTGCTGGCTGCCTGTGATTTCTCCTATAAGAATCGACAGGACGATACGCTTTCCGGAATTGTATATCAGGTGACGCATGATAAGGCAATGGGACGTGTGGCTCATGTCAGATTATTTGGCGGAGCGCTCAAAAACCGTGACAGCGTACAGCTAACAGACGGAAGTGAGCAGAAAATTACGCAGATCCGCCGGTATCAGGGCGGGAAATTTTCTGATATCGGAGAAGTGCGGCGTGGAGAGATCGGTGCGTTGTGCGGCCTTTCGAATATCCGTGCAGGCGATATCATTGGTGAGCTGTTCGGATTACAGCAGTATGAACTGTCCGCGCCGTTGTTTTGTGTGCAGGCAGCCCCCAAAACTGCATCGGAACGATATACGCTTTTACAGGCGCTTTTGGAGCTTTCGGCAGAAGATCCGGGAATGCGTGTTTCCTATGAACAAGGAGAGCAGGAGATCGACGTAAACGTCACCGGCAAAATCCAACTTGAGGTGATAAACGAGCTCCTGCAAACGCGGTACGGCCTTTCCTGCACATTCTCCGCACCGTCTGTGATTTACAGAGAAACCCCGATCAAACCGGGACGTGGTCATGAAGCATATACGATGCCAAAGCCATGCTGGGCAATCGTAACGCTTGATATTACGCCGCTGCCGCGCGGAAGCGGCATCACGTTTTCGTCGACGGTACCGAATAATCAGATGTTTTACCGGTATCAGCGCCATGTGGAAACCGCGCTTTACCGTGCGGCGAAACAAGGCCTTTATAACTGGGAAGTCGTCGATATGAATGTCGTACTTTCTGACGGCAATCACCATACGATTCACACCCATCCGATGGATTTCTTTTTGGCAACGCCGCTTGCATTGTATGACGGCTTGCTGCATACGGGTACCCATCTGCTTGAACCCATGCAGAAGATGCGTATCGCCGTTCCGGAGGAGTATGCGAAAACAGTGCTGGGCGATTTGATTACACTGCGTGCACAAGCGGATGTGCCGGTGATTAAAAACGGAATGTTTTTTGTGGAAGCACGTGTACCGGCAGCGACTGTGATGGACTATAGTGTGACCCTTGCAGCGAAGACAAAGGGCAAGGGGAGTCTTTCTCTTCGGTTTGACGGTTATGAGATCTGTCCACCGGGAATCGGGGCGGCAACCCGGCATCGCGGCCCTGATCCGAGAGATCGTGACCGTTATATTTTGACAATGCGCAGTGCGATGGCGTGAGGACTTGACAAAACAGGAAAACAGGCGTATTCTTAATTGTATACAAATAAAGTAAACTTTCGTTAGGAGCGTATGATTTATGAGCGAATGCAGCCATAACTGTGCATCGTGCAGTGAAAACTGCGGTGAACGTACAGCGCCGGAGAGCATGCTTGCACCGGCTAATCCGAACAGTAATGTTAAAAAAGTAATTGGTGTTGTCAGCGGTAAAGGCGGCGTCGGAAAGTCTCTTGTCACTTCGATGCTCGCTGTGCTGATGCGCAGAAAAGGATATGAAACCGCGATTTTGGATGCGGATATCACAGGCCCGTCAATCCCGAAAATTTTTCATTTGACTGAGCGCGCAACCGGCAGTGAAGAGGGAATCTTCCCGGTTGTAAGCAAGCTTGGCACGAAAGTGATGTCCATTAACCTGTTGCTTCCGGATGAAACGGAGCCGGTCGTTTGGCGCGGTCCGGTCATCGGCAACGCGGTTACGCAATTTTGGAGTGACGTCATGTGGGGCGATGTAGACTTTATGTTTGTTGATATGCCTCCGGGAACCGGCGATGTTCCGCTGACTGTGTTCCAGTCGCTTCCGGTTGACGGCATTATCGTTGTCACCTCTCCGCAGGATCTTGTTTCCATGATTGTGGGCAAGGCTGTGAAGATGGCGCAGAAAATGAATGTGCCGATTTTGGGCGTTGTGGAAAACTACAGCTATCTTGAATGTCCGGACTGCGGCAAGCACATCAGTGTCTTTGGTGAGAGCCATGTGGAGGAGGCCGCAGAGAAATACGGCCTGCCGGTGCTTGCGAAACTGCCGATTGATCCGGCAGTTGCAGCGGCATGCGACAGCGGCATGATTGAGCTGTTTGACGGAAACTGGCTTGACAGTACGGTCGAAATGCTCGAAAAATTATAAGATTATACGAAAGAAAAACCGCGGCAGTCTGTTTTTTAAAACAGTGCCGCGGTTTTTTTATGTGGTTCTCATTTTAACATTTAAGCAGAATAGATTCACGTACTTAAAAATGGAGTCCTCAAGCGAAGGCTCCATTTTTGTATATTTGTGCAAGGTAACAAAAGGAAGGGGGTAAATTTGTGAATATTTACAGGTAGACTTTTTGATAGGAATGTGGTACGATGAAGTCAGTAAGAAACCGGTTTCCAAGAAAAACGAGGAAACGGCGCATTCCCCCAAACAATGAACGGTTCATTGGAGGGGTTTTCTTGGCGGTTGTTTAGAAACCGGTTTCCAAAAGATAAAAGAATAGAGAAAAGAAAGATCCGGCGTCTGTTGCGTACGGGTTTTCTTTGGAAACACATAGAAACCGGTTTCTATGTCACGTATCGGAGAGGAGTATTTTATGAAGCAGATCATTTCTGTTTGCAATGAATCAGAGGGAACACAGTATCACGCACATTGGAATTGGCTGATTACCGCAGGCCGTGCACATGAAGGATTATACGCGCCATGGCGGCAGCAGCTTCGTCAGGTTCAGCGTGAGATGGGGTTTTCCTATATTCGGTTTCACGGAATTTTTAACGATGAGATGATGGTCTATCGGGAAGATGAAGCGGGCAATCCGCTGTATAACTGGCAGTACGTCGATGATTTGTTTGATTTCTTGCTGGAGATTGGATTGCGTCCGATTTTGGAACTTGGATTTACACCGTCTGCCATGCGCACAGGTGAACAGACCATTTTCTGGTGGAAAGGGAATGTGACACCGCCCGATCATTCCAAATGGGAAGCGCTCGTCACTGCATTCATCCGCCACTGCATTACGCGGTACGGACGGAGTGAAGTGAGAAAGTGGTATTTTGAGGTTTGGAATGAAGCCAATATCACACCGTTCTGGTCCGGTACCCAAGAGGATTATTTTGCGCTCTATGAAGTGACTGCACGCGCGATCAAACAAATTGATTCAAAACTGCGTGTCGGCGGACCGGCAACATCGAGTTCCGATACGGTTGAATGTCCGTGGATCAAGGAGTTTTTAGCGTTCTGTACGCAAAAGGAGCTTCCGGTTGACTTCGTTTCGACGCACCCGTATCCGAACTCCTATCCGCTTTATTCCTATGGCCGTCCGTGCTATAAGGATGAAAACGGTACATATGATTCGTTTGCTTGGCTCAATGATGCAATCCGTGAAACCCGCTATCGCGATGCGGAAATTCATATTACCGAATGGAATTCTTCGCCGAACTGTCGCGATCTGGTGCATGATACCGCGTTTATGGCGCCGTTTATTGTGCAGAACTTTGTCAAGACGATCGGTATGGTGGATTCCCTCGGATTTTGGACATTTACCGATATTTTTGAAGAGGAGAGCCTTGGACAATCGGTCTTTCACGGCGGATTCGGCATGCTTACAGTGCAGGGACTTAAAAAACCGTCGTATCACGGATTCTGGTTTTTGTCACGGCTTGGCGACAGACTGATCGAACGCGGTGAAAACTATATTGTGACACGGCGGGACGATCGGATTCAGGTGCTTTTATGGAATTACTGCCACTATAACGATATCTATGCAAACGGTGATCCGACGTGTATCACACCGCTGCATCGAGACGCGGCGTTTTTAGAAAAAGATGCGATCGATCTGGAAATTCGTTTTACGAAGCAAGCGGAATCGATGCGCATGATTACATATCGGTTTGACAAGGAACATGGTTCGGTCTATGACAGCTGGCTTCAAAACGGTGCGCCGGAGCCGCCGGACAGAGAAGAACTCTCGATCCTGCGCAGTAAAATGGAATTGGACGCACAGATTTCGTTTGTGTCCACGTCGGATTCCATTCCGGTGCACATTGAGCCGCATGGCGTCACGTTATTGGAATTCACGCCGGTTTTATAAACTGATCGGCGCGGAGAATATCAAAAAGAGGAAAGGAGGATCTATTTGCACAGCTTCTTATAAGAGACGAATAGTCACTTGTTGACAGGATAAATGAGAAAAGGCAAGGAGGAAATCAGAAATGCAGACAACAGAGAGAAAGACAGGAAAACGTGTGCTGGCAATGCTTCTGGCGGTGTTGTTCATCGTGACAATGCTTCCGGTTTCTGTTCTGGCACAAGGCACAGACGTGATCCGATTCGAAGCAGAGGACTGCGAACTGGGTGGCGGTGTTACGACAAATGGCAGTATTGTAGAAGGTATGCACAAAGCAGGGGCATATGTGCAGTTAAACGGTGTGGACGGTGGTGCAGAGGGCGGCGAGTACCTCTTGACAATCAATTACTCCACAGGAATGCCGGATGTCGTAAAAGCCCTGTATGTAAACGGGGAATATGTAAAAGATCTTGCGTTTTTACCGACCGATAACTGGCTGTGGAAAACGTATGGCAATCTTGAGGTGACGGTTACACTGAATCCCGGAGCGGAAAATACCATTCGGATTGACAACGGTGCAGAAGAAAACGCATATGGCTTGAATTTTGACTATTTTACGATTTCTCCGGTTAATAGCGGAGAAGACGGCAAACGTCTTGTGACCTATGAGGCGGAAAACGGTATGCTCGGCGGCGGTGCCAAAGTGAGCGGCAGCGCAGTCGGAGATATGCATCGAATCGGTGCATATTGTGAGATCTCCGGTTTTGACGGCGGAAAAGACGGCGGCGAATGTGAATTGATCATTCGGTATGCTACAGAAAACGACGTGTCAAAACAGGTGCTGTATGTGAATGGTGTACGGCAGGTACTGGAATTTCCGTCCACTGGCGGATGGGATCGCTATGGGGAACTTAAAGTTCCTGTGACATTAAACGGTGGATACAACAATACCATTCGCATTCAGCGTGAGGACGGCGTAGACGAAAAAGAGACAGGAATCAATATTGATAAGTTTTCCGCATATGTAGTAGGAAAAATCACAAACGGTGATGGCCCGCGTTATGAGGCAGAATATTGCGACCTTGGCCGAGGTGCACGGATTGCATCAGATGCACAGGCGTCCGAAGGCGCATATGTTGAGAATTTGTCTGCGAATGGTGCCTATATGACAGAGTCGCACGTAAACGGCTTAAGCGGCGGAATGGTTGGACTGACGATTCGGTATCGTGCACAAAGCAGTACGGTGAAATCGCTTTATGTCAATGGTGAAAAAGCGGCTGACCTTTCGTTTGATGCAACCGGTCAAACATACCGCACATTGACAACCAACGTTTTACTGGCGGCAGGCAGTGACAATGTGCTTACAATCAAGAACGACGGGAATACAACGGATGTCCAAATTGACTGCTTTGATATCAGCGAGAGCAGACTGCTTGGTTTATGGAAATTGAATGAGAAATACGATCAAACAGCAGCAGATGCTTCAGGATTTGGACATGATGCAGCACTGTCAGGAGATGTGCATTTTAAACCTGCTCTGTTTGAAAACGGTCTTTCATTCAAAGGAACAAATGGATTCGTACAAATTCCGGCAGAATCGTCTGCGAATGGGACAGGATTTACTGTTTCCATGTGGGTAAAACCGGAATCGAACAAAGATCAGACCATCTTTTTAAAGACGATAAAAGGGAATTCGGACGCATATTCTCATATGATTCGAATTCGTGACGGTGTGTTCGAGGCACAGGTGTATGACGGCGATGATGTTGAGGCACCACAAGGAAAATTTGCAGCAGGAACAACAAAGGTTGAGCCGAATACCTGGTATTTTGTGACGATGACACTCACCGATAACGGAGAGATGGCGCTTTACGTAAACGGAAATAAAGAAGCAAGTACCGCAATTAAAACGGCATGGAAAGAGGGAGACCTCTATCAGCTGGGCTGTGCTGCAAATCAAACATCCTATTTTGAAGGAATGATTGACGAACTTTCCATTTATGCGAATGAACTGAGCGAAGAGGAGATTCGTTCTCTGTGCAATACGTCTTTGAATGGAACGGCGGTTGATCTAAGCGAAGTATTTGACACAGCATATCAATTTGATGAAACATTCGCGGCAGAAAATCATGTCTATGACGGTGCAAAATTTACTGTTTCCGATCAGGAGAACAATGCAGTATCCTGCAATGGACAGGAATTGACCGGCTTTGAAGGTGTGTACGATTCTCTGCGGATTTTGGGTACAGGCGGCAGCGGAAAAGTAACCGTCAACTATGTTGACCGTACGGTGGATGAATACGATTTTACGTTAGATGAAACTGGAATTTCCAGTGCAAATATCGAAATTTCGTCCGAAAAAGTCGTCAAAAGCATTACGCTTCCCAAAGCATCTGAAGTAAAACTGCTGGCAATGACGCTTGTGAAAAATCAGTTTGCTGAGGTAAGCCGTGCGGAGCGGATTATGATCGAACGGGATACGCTTCCAATGGGTGCGTGGAACTATACATGGAAACGTCCGGATCATCCGCTGGGTGAAGAGATTGGCAACCGCGATCGCGCAAACGCCTATATTACAACAGAGCAATTCATGGGAATGGGACTGAATGCGCCGGTGTTCTTTGAGGAGCACAATACTTATGACGAAGGACTGATGTCCGGTCCGATGGCAAATGCGCTTTGGGGCATTACAAAAGTTCCGATGTTTAACGGAATTATGCCGGGTCTTGGCGGAACGATCATTGCAGACGGTCCGACAGAAGAACAATGGGAAAACGGATACTTAAAAGAGGATCAGAAACCACATACCGATACACTCTATTTTGCGACAATCGGTGATGAGGAAGGGTACTCGGATGCCCTTGTAGACGGAATTTCCGAATGGTTTGATCTGACAAGAAACAAGTATCCGGATGTATTGGTCAGTACGAACCAATGGGGCTATCAGTGGTCGGAATCTCAGATGCGGCATTATATTCAAACGGCTCGCCCGGATTTCATTACATTTGATCATTATGCGTATGACAACGGTCCGGATTGGAATGCAGCAGCACGGCTTTTGAGCAACACCGGATTTTATCGGACACTTGCAATGGAAGGCTGGGACGGCACCGGTCGAGAGCCGATTGCATTTGGACAGCATGTCAATGCAGCGGAAATTGACGGCACCTACAGAACAGAATCGACAACAGCAGCAATGCCGTTCACAACCGTCGCAATGGGCGGAAAATGGCTCAATTTGTTCACCTTCTATACACAGGGCGGTTATGACGGCGGTCATTTCTTTGATGAGGACGGAAATCCCACAAAGCTGTATGAATTTGGTGCGAATACTTTTACACAGATCGGAAATCTGGAGCAGCACCTGCTTCATTTGAGAAGCTCGGGGATTGGCGTTGTTTCCGGTGAGCATATGGTAAATGGTGTTCCGCTGAAAAATTCGATCAGTGCACCGCAGTATACACCGGCATTTACAGAGAACCCAACCTATTATATTGAGAATATCACAGCGAAAAACACAGGCGATACAAACGACGGACTGCCGGGTGATGTACTGATTGGCTATTTTGATCCGATTCCGGAAGAAGAGCAGTTCTTCTCCTGTGAAAGTCCGAAATATTTTATGATTGTCAATTTGCTGACACAGGGTGCAGGCAATCGCGATTGGCAGTGGGCGATGGAAAACGGCACAAGTGAAGAAACTGCACAGGAAATCACGATTACGTTTTCGTTGCCGGACGCTTCACTGGCAGACAATCTCTATAAAGTCAACCGGGATACCGGAAAGACTGAGAAAGTCGAACTTACACACGTAGAAGGCAATACATACACATACACCATCACAATCGGCGGTGGTCAGGGCGACTTGTTCTTCTTTGAAGAAGAGGACGCAGTTCATACAGACGACGTTGTGATCACGACAGAAAAAACAGAGGCGCAGCGCGGCGAAGAAATTTCTCTTGATGCAAATGTCGATGTGAAATGGACCGTAAAAGGCGGTGTTTCGAACACAACGATCGATGAAAATGGTAAGCTTACCATTTCTGAGAATGAAACGTCGACACAGCTTGTCGTAAAAGCCGTTTCTAAGGTGGATGGTACAAACTATGCAGAAACGATCATTAACGTGGACGCAGGTGTGGAAAGCGTAACCATCACGCCGAATGAAACAACGGTGACACGCGGAAAAGATTATCAGTTTAAGGCAACTGTAAACGGCGATGATCCGGTGAATACCGTTTTGTGGGAAGTTAAAGGCGGCACAGTCGGAACAACGATTACACCGAACGGTCTTTTGACTGTGGCAGAAGATGAAACAGCGGATACGCTGACTGTGATTGCAAAATCTGCAGCCGACCCGACAAAAACGGCCTCTGCGGTGGTTCACCTTTCGGACGATACGTACTACGCGGTGACCATCGAGGAAACACCAAACGGTGTGATTACTGCGGATCGTTCCTCGGCAATGGAAGGCGAAACGGTAACGATTACCGTCACACCGGATGAGGGATATGCGCTCAAAGAAGGATCTCTGACGGTAAACGGTCAGCCAATTGTGGGAACCAGTTTTACCATGCTGGCAGAGGATGTTGTCATTTCGGCAGAATTTGAGCAGGTGGTAACGATTGATCGTTCTGTTCTTGAACATCTCATTGAACTGGCGCAGTCGACAGATCTGTCGAAATATACAGAACAAAGTGCAGCGGTGCTCAAAGAAGCGCTTGCAAAGGCAATCGACGTGTACGACACAGAGACTGCATCGCAGGCCGAAATTGATGCGGCGGCAGAGGCACTCGAGCAGGCGCTCAACGATTTGGTACTGTTGGATGAAGACACAGAGGATCCGGATGAATCGCAGGTGCCGGATACGTCGGATACAGTTCCGTTCACTGCACCGCTTGCAGCATGCTTGCTGACTGCAGGAGCAGCATATTTCATTCGTAAACGAGTAAGAAGATAAGCTTCTTTTCATTCTCTTCCTTAATAAAGACAAAGCCGGCAGGGAAATTCCTGCCGGCTTTGTCTTTTTATAATGGAGTGGATTATACTCGCTTTTTATAAAGCGCCGCAATGACAATACCAATCAGTAAAACAATTCCGCTTAGGATGATGAGCAGTAGGACAGATAATCCTTTAGATAGGTGTTGTCCTGAATGATGTTATTCAGACTCAGCTTATCGAGTCCGTAATAGCTTTTTGTACTGTCATAGTGGTCAAACTCGATTTTAAAGCTGTAACGATCATTGCCGTAGCTTGCCACCTGCGTTAACGAAGTGTTTCCTTTTGCGCGGATCCCGACGTTTTTATACGACTCGTTGTCGATGACCACGGTGCAGATCGTGTATTCCTCATTGGTGCAGGTATCTAAAAAGCCATCCCAGTCATCCATGACAATATCAATCGTATGAACCGCAGAGGTGTCGATGACGCCCAGCAGAAATAACAGCAGTGCAGTAATGGCGATCATTGCAGTGATCACAAACTTTTTTTGAAGCGTGCGGATCATGGTAAAACCTCCAGCGTATAGCCAACGTTTCGTTTGGCGGTAATCACCACGTTGGCGTTGAGCGCCGTCAAGCGTTTGCGCAGATAGGAGATATAGACCCAAACGGTGTCGATTTCCGCTTCGGTATCATAGCCCCAGACTTTTACAAGCAGATCCTCGGTTGACAGATAGATGCCCTGATTGCGCATCAAAAGCTCCATGAGCTGATATTCAAGCTTTGGCAGAACGAAAGACTGTCCGCCGCCCGACAGTGTACAGCTTTGCTGATTCAATGTGATGTTGCCGCAGGTGAGTACGGTTGGGGTAAACGATTCGTTGCGGCGGAGCATCGCACGCAGCCGCGCCAAAAACAGATTCATCGAAAACGGTTTCGGTAAATAATCATCTGCGCCCTGATTTAACCCCTCGATCTGGTCTTCTACCTCGGCTTTGGCGGTTAACAGCAGAATCGGTGTCGTGCATCCTGCGCTGCGCAGCGCTTTGAGTACCGCAAGACCGCTCATTTTCGGCATCATGATATCCAAAATAATCCCGTCATACTTCCCTAACTGCGCATAGGCGAGCGCTTCCTCACCGTCATACACCGCGTCAACGATATAGTTATGATACGTCAGAATATCCACAACCGCTTCGGACATGGCGCGCTCGTCCTCCGCATACAAAAGCTTCATAAAAACCCCTCCTCATTGCAATGATCGCACAGAAACCTTTGAATCACCTTAGAACCGATTATACCGCACATGCGCGTGTCAAATCTATGAAAAATGTGCCGGTGTGTCCGCCTTCCTTCTTTAAAAAATGGCAGACCTACGAATACAGACAAAAAAATACGCCTTGGAACAATTCCAAAGCGTATTTTTTAACATTCATATTACGAATTGTTATGAATTTTGCGCGGCTTCTGCTGCCTGTTTGTCTTTCGTATGACGAATGACCTTTAAGCGGGAGAATTCCTCGCGTTCTTTTTCCTCCAGCGCGTTCGTAATAAACCGAACGGTTTCTTCGAAGCGGGGGATATTGATATTTTTCAGCGCGTTTGCACGGCGCTGTGTTGTTTTGATCGCATTTGCCAAACGGTAGACGCTGTTTTCTACCTCAGCCAGCACCACGGTCAGTTCCTTTGCGCGGTTGAAGCTCATGTACGCCACGTCAAACTGGGAGTTTGAGCTTAATAAGCCGTACTGGCTCTGCTTAAGTGTTGAGGAATAGCTGACCTGCGGGATATCCACGCCCATGACACTGCGGTAGGTGATGTGAATGCCGTTTTCAATGCCGGTTCCCTGTGAAAGCTCCTCGATGACACCGAGTGTGATGTTCGCGCGCTGCAATGCAGCATAGGCGTCACTATATGTTTTCTCGATCTCGCCGTGCAGCGATTTCGCCTGTTCCACCAAAAGCATCATCTCACGAATGAGAATGTTGCGTTTGCGGTCAAGCAGATCGTAGCCGAGTTTTGCAAGGGATAACGATTTTTTCGTTGCGATCAAATTGCCCTTGGTAGGGAATACGGTCGTAGCCATCAGCGATCACTCCTAAAGCGCTTTGCACGGTCAGGATTGTAGTTTTTCTCGACGAGCGAAGCGTCCATACGGGACAGCTCACTGCGCGGAAGAAGCGAGAGAAGATCCCAGCCAAGTTCCAGTGTATCCTGAATGGTGCGGTTCTCACGCGAATCCTGGGAGATAAAGTGCTGTTCAAATTCACGTCCGAATACAAGGTATGCCTTATCGCTTGCGGACAGCTCTTCTTCACCGATGACGCTGCCGAGTGCACGCGCATCCTGCACACGCGCATACGAAGCAAACAGCTGGTTTGCCACATCCGCGTGGTCGGCACGTGTAAAGCCTTCACCGATGCCGTCCTTCATCAGACGCGACAGCGACGGAAGCACGGAAACCGGCGGATAAATGCCGCGCTGGTCAAGCGCACGGTCCAATACGATCTGACCCTCGGTGATGTAACCGGTCAAGTCCGGAACCGGGTGGGTAATATCGTCGTTCGGCATCGTCAGAATCGGGATCTGTGTGACCGAGCCTGTGCCGCCTTTTACAATGCCGGCACGTTCGTACATCGAAGCCAGGTCTGAGTAAAGATAGCCCGGGTAACCTTTTCTGCCCGGAATCTCGCCTTTGGAGGACGAGAATTCACGCAGTGCCTCTGCATAGGAGGTCATATCGGTCATGATAACCAGAATGTTCATGCCGTGCTCGTATGCGAGATATTCTGCGGCGGTCAATGCGCAGCGCGGCGCAAGGATACGCTCGATGATCGGGTCGTTTGCGAGGTTTAAGAACATGACAACGTTCTCAAGAACGCCGGACTCCTCAAACACACGTTTGAAGTAGTCTGCGACGTCGTTGTTAACGCCCATTGCAGCAAAGACGATTGCGAATTTTTCGTTGGAATCGTCACTTAACTGCGACTGGCAAACAAGCTGTGCCGCCAGTTTGTTGTGGCTCATACCGGAGCCGGAGAAGATCGGCAGTTTCTGACCGCGGATCAATGTCATCAATCCATCGATCGAAGAAATACCAGTACGGATATAGTTTCGCGGATATTCACGCGCAACCGGATTTAACGGTTTGCCGTTGATGTCGCGGTAGTCTGCGCCATACACCTCGCCCAATCCGTCGATCGGTTTGCCGGCGCCCGAGAAGATACGGCCGAGCATCTCCGTAGAGAGTGCAAGTTCCATCGGTTTGCCGGTCAGGCGGGTTCTGGTGTTTGTCAAAGAAAGGCCGTTTGTGCCCTCGAACACCTGCACGACAACGCGGTCGCCTTCGATCTGTACGATACGGCCGGTACGGGTGGTACCGTTTTCTAAGATCAGTTCGACGACTTCGTCGTAGCTTGCGCCGGTGACATGGTCAAGCACAACGAGCGGTCCGTTGATGCTTGAAAGTCCTGTAATCTGGATACTCACTGTGCGTTCACCGTCCCTTCAGCTGCTGTCTTTTCAAACGGTGCAAGTGCGGTGTCGATTTTCTCATACAACCGGTCAAATGCCTCCGGATGATCGTTTGGAATTTCATATTTCATGCCGGCCAGGATATCAAACAAGCCGAGCTCCACAAGTTCAGAAAGCGCGACGCCGCGTTTGATGATTGCTTCGCAGCGGTCATTGACGTAGAGGATAATCTTCATCATGGCAAGCTGTTTTTCAAGCGGCACATACGTGTCGTCCTTGTGGAAAGCGTTTTGCTGCAAGAAGCCCAAGCGAATTGCTTTTGCAGTTTCGATGGTCAGCTTCTGGTCGTCCGGCAGAACGTCTGCGCCGATCAGTTTGACGATTTCCATGAGGCTTGCTTCCTCGGCAAGCAGTGTGGAAATGCGGCGGCGGCAGGTTAAGAAGTCCGGCGACACTTTTTCGTTATAATAAGCGGTCAGGTCGTCCACATACTCGCTGTAGCTCTCGGTCCAGTTGATTGCCGGATAGTGACGCGCGTATGCGAGCGATTTGTCAAGCGCCCAGAAGGTACGTACGAAACGTTTGGTGTTCTGGGTAACCGGTTCGGAGAAGTCTGCGCCCTGCGGCGAAACAGCGCCGATGATCGAAACGGAGCCTTCGGTTCCGTTTAAGTTCACCATGTAGCCTGCGCGCTCGTAGAACTGCGACAGACGCGACGGCAGGTAAGCCGGGAAGCCTTCCTCTGCCGGCATTTCTTCCAGACGGCCGGAGATCTCACGCAGTGCCTCTGCCCAACGGGAAGTGGAGTCTGCCATGATTGCAACATGGTAGCCCATGTCGCGGTAGTATTCCGCAAGGGTAATACCGGTGTAGATCGAAGCCTCACGGGCAGCCACCGGCATGTTCGATGTGTTTGCGATCAAAACGGTACGGTCGGTCAGTTTATTTCCCGTTTTCGGGTCAATCAGTTCGCCGAACTCATCGAGTACCTGTGTCATCTCGTTGCCGCGTTCGCCGCAGCCGACGTAGACGATGATATCTGCGTCGCACCATTTTGCAAGCTGGTGCTGCGTCATTGTTTTGCCGGTGCCGAATCCGCCCGGAACTGCCGCAGCGCCGCCTTTTGCGATCGGGAACAGGGTGTCGATGACACGCTGACCGGTGACAAGCGGCAGGGAAATCGGCTTACGAAGGGAAGCCGGACGTGCGGTACGAATCGGCCATTTCTGGCAGAGTGTCAGGGATTCGATCGTACCCGACGGGGTTTTGATGCGTACCACCGTGTCGTTTACCGTGTAGGAACCTGACGGCATGACCTCGGTGACGGTACCGCTCATGTTCGGCGGAACCATGCATTTGTGTAAAATAACCGGTGTTTCCGGGCAGGTTGCGTAAATCGAACCGCCGGAAAGCTCGTCGCCCGGTTTCACCAAAACGGTAACATCGTAGCGGCGGGTCTGATCGAGTGCCGGAACGTCTGCGCCGCGCTCGATGAACGCGCCGGATTTTTCGTGAATGTCACGAAGCGGACGTTCAATACCGTCGTAAATATTTGTAAGGATACCAGGACCCAGTGTGACGCTCATCGGTGCGCCCGTGCCTTTGACCGGTTCGCCCGGACGAAGGCCGGAGGTTTCTTCGTAAACCTGGATGGTTGTACGGTCGTCGGTGATACCGATAACTTCACCAACCAGATTTGCATCACCAACATACACCATTTCCATCATTGCAAAATCTTTTGTATCTTTTACAGTGACGACAGGTCCGTTGATCGAATAGATCGTGTTGTTCAAGCTGTTCACCTCATACATCACACAGGATCAATCGTTGAAGATGCTGTGTTCGATAAAATAGGATTTTTGATCGGCAAGCTTCTGCGCGAAGGTCTCGTCATAGAAAAGACCGTTTTGTGTATCGCGCACAATGAAGCCGCCCAGTGTGATCGTCTGATCACAAGTCACTGTGCAGTCGTGACCAAACGCTTTTTCGATGGCGTCTTTCTTCTCGTAGTCTGCTGCACCGACTAAAAGCTCCGGTGCGCTGACGTTAACGGAAGCGGAAAACGATGTGATCTTTTTAAGCAAAAGCGCTTGATACTCTTCGGTTTTTGAAAAGGCAGCCAACCGCTTTGCTGTTTCGTCGAACAGTTTTTGCGTCAGTTCGCTTCGTTTTGCAAGAAGATTCCGTTTTGCATCCAAGCTGCATTTTGCAGTTTCCTGGCTGAATTTCTGCCGGATCTGTTCTGTCTTGGTGCGGATCTCTTCGGAAGCGTCTAAATTGAGCTGTTCCTTGATTTTACGGATCTCTTCTTCTTTTTTCTCTTCCGCTTCACGGCGAATCTGCTCTGTTTTCGCGTCTACTTCACGAAACACAGCATTTTTAAATTTTGAAAGTTTTTCTTGCTGTTCCAATCAGGGTTGCTCCTTTCCTCAGCATTGGCATCAGATTTTGATGCCGACTGCCTCTTGAATGTAACGGGAAATCGTATCGCTGATCTTTGACGTCGCGTGACGGTCGGGAATTTCCACGATCAGCGGACGTTTCCGATTCAGTTTCAAATCAAATACGAGTTCCGGACATAGATGGATGAGCTTTTGCGTCATCAAAACGATGCCGATTTCGGGATCGGAAAACGCACGGTTGAGCGCTTCTTCGACCTCATGTGCTTCGTGCACCACGACACCTTCGGCACCGGTCAAACGCATTCCGTTTTGGGTATCCTTGTTGTCGCTGATGACAAAAAACTTCATGAACGGATCGTCCTTTCTCTTTGGATTTAAAGATTACAGTCTGTTGAGGATGAGGATGGAGATGAGCAAGCCGTAGATTGCAACACCTTCGCCGAGCACGACGAAGATCATTGCTTTACCGAAGGATTTCGGATCTTCGCTGACTGCGCCGATTGCAGCCGGTGCTGCAGCAGCAACTGCGATACCAGCGCCCAAGCAGGAAAGACCAGTTACGAGTGCGGCTGCGATGTAGCCCATGCCGGAAGCAGCGCCGGAAACAGCAGCTGCGGTCTCAGCAGAAACTAAGTTGCCGATCGGTAAAACGAATGCCAACACACAGACACCTGCGAATGCGCAGAGGTTTGCGATTACGGAACGTTTTGCTTTTTTGCCAGTGGTAACGCCGCGGTAAACCGGAACGAGCGGAGCAGCGAGAAGGACGATTGCAGCGAGCGGTGCGAGCAGTAAAAATGCGAGATTCATAATAATACCTCCAAAAGTCATTTCAAAAAAATCATATTTTGAACAGCAGGGGATTACGCGTTTTGCGTATAATCGACCACTGCCGGTTCGTACGGTTTGCCGTTGCCTTCAAAGTTACGGCTGAAGATTTCATAAAATTCAAGACGCAGCACCTGAATGCCGACGATCAGGCCCTCAAGGCACATGACAAACAGGTTGCCGATTACAACAACGATTGGGCTTGCGCCTGCGCCGACCATTTCTGCCAGCGACATGACGACGGTCATCATACCTGCGTGGCTCAAAATAAAGCCGCCGACACGCAAAAACGACATTGAGTTTGAAAGATAGCTTAACACATATTCAAACAGTTCAAAGAAGTTTTCGATGATGAACTCACCGACACCGTTCGGGAATGGTTTGCCTTTGTGGCAAAGCACTGCGGTAATCGGATGTTTAAAGAAAATGAGCAGAAGCGGCAGAACAAGAACCAGGAGAATGTAGGGCAGTCCAACGATGCCGGTGTTTAACAGCATCATATCGCATACTGCGAAGACAGCGCCTAAGTAGAACACAAGTCCTGCAATGCCGTTGTGGCCGAATACGGCACGCTCATAGTCTTTGTCGCGGAAGCCAAGGAAGATGTTGATGCAGATGGACACTGCGATGAGTGCCACGCCGATGAAGATGGCAAGCATCAAGAGCATATTCGTTGTACCGGTATCAAAGACCTCGACCGGTTTTTCGCTTAAGCCGAACAGTGCTTTGTACATCGGATCAAGCAGATGCTCGTAACCGAACACCGAGCCGTAAACAAGACCGAAGAACGCACTCGAAAAGCCGATGCGGATCATGATCTTGCCGAGCGTCATCTTCTTCCATTTGTAGAAGATCAGTCCGGCGAGCGATAACAGCAAGCCTTGTCCCAAGTCACCGAACATGATGCCGAACAGCAGTGTGTATGTAATTGCCACCAGCGACGTCGGGTCGATGTCTTTATAGGACGGAAGACTGTACATATTGACAAACATTTCAAACGGTTTGGTAAACCGGTTGTTTTTGAGTTTGACCGGTGCAGGAACCGACGGATCTGCGTCGTGCGGTTTTGCGACAAACGAAACACTTTCGATTACGTCTATTTCCTTGCGGAATGCTGCGCACTGTGCCTCCGGGACGAAGCCGACCACATAGAAGCGGTTATTTAATACCGCGACGTATTTGCGCATGTCGTAAACTTTATGCCAGAACGCTGCCGCACAGTAATACTTTAAGAATTCGTTTTCCGATTCTTTTTTGAGTGCGTCGATCTGATCCTGAACCTCGGCGAGTTTTTTCTTTTCCGACTCGATGACGTCCGTCAGGTTTTTATACGCCTGTTCCGGTGTGCCATGCGCATAGTCGGGAATGTAGATTCGTTCAAAGTAGAGCGAAGCGAAAATATCGTCGATCGATCCGGCTTTTGTCGCCGGCGCAAAATAAACGCCCCAGTAATATTCCGTATCATGATCAAACGGGAAGAAGAAAAACTTCCGGTCATCATAATAAGAGAGCTTTGCGAAGCTGTCTTTTGGGAGACGTCCGAACCGGGATTTGACATACCGGCAAGCGAAAATATCATCAAAGCTTGTATTCAGGCCCTCAAGGTGCTTTAACTGCACAAGCGCCTGTTCATGCTGAAGGATATTTTCTTTGATTGTCCGCTTTTGCTCCGCCAGTTTTGTCGATTGTTCCTCAAGACCTTCCACAAATGTGTTGACGGCCTCGAGCGTAAACTGGTCAGGATCAAAAGCGGTTTCGCGCAAATCGATTTCCAGATCGGTGGCCAGATGCCGGAGCGAAGAGAGGGCCGGCGCCCACACATTTTCACCTTCTAAGATTTTGAATCCGTGCGAAGGCTCTGTGGTGTGGATGGCCATTTCCGGATGGAAACAACCCGAACGCAGACAGACAAGAAGCGTCTGGTCTAAATCGTTCATGTTTCCGATCAGGTTGATGAGAGACATCTTTTCGATTGCCACGAGTGAACACCACCTTTGCGTTAATAATTCTATTAAGACTGTTCGAGCAACAACAGTTTTTCGATTTCCTCCGGCGGGTTTTGATAACGGATGCCTTCGATAATCGTTGTGATGTTGTCAAGCTCAATGCGCAAGTGCGTCATCAGCGCGTAAAACGCAACCGGCGCACCTGCCGGAAAACGGATCAGTCTGCGGCTTTGTGTAAACAGCACGTTTTTCGTATATTCTTCAATATAACCAAACGAGGATGCCGTTTGTGCCGACGGATATCCGTTTTGAGAAAGCAGCGATAAAAATGCGTCACCGGACGGCGCTTCCAGCAGCACTTCCATGCGGCGCTTGGAAAGCTTATACGAAAACGGAAGAATCAAATTGCGGATTTCCTGCGGTGTACGCTTAAAGTACACTTTGAGTCGGTAAATCAGCGAAATATTTGAAAGTTCAATTTCCGACAAAATCAGATCGGTGAGCTGCTTTCTTGTTTTCCCGCGGTATTGGGTTTTCACCAAAGACAGCATATGGGTGTAATAATACGTTTTTAAATCATGCTCGCAGCGTGTCAAATCGATTTCGCCATTCGGCGCGTCGTGCCGTTTTAACACTTTGGCATACGGTGTGTTGGAAAGCAGCTCCAGCATATCCGAAAACGAGCGAATTTTTGAAAGCGATAAGAAGTCGAACGAAGCATAATCTTTTAAATAGGCAGGGAGGGAAAACAGCAAAAGTTCCTGCTTGTTTGCGTTTAACATCATGATCGCAGAAAGGATCACGCTGATTTCCGCATCCGCCACCGCATACCGGTAAAAACTGTTCTTTCCCGAGAAATCATACCGGCAGAGCCGCAGATAGCAGTTTAACCGTGCACGGTGCAGCAGTGTTTCCAGCTGGCCGCGGTGGATCTGCGTTTCGTTGATTCCCGAAAATTCCGACTGATATGCGGTGTTATTTTTTAAGTAAGCGGCAACCTCTGCGACCGAGCGCTGTCTAAGCAGCTCTTTGTAGTTTGAGAGGGTCAGCCGCTTTCCGTAAATTGCACGCGCTTTTGCGGCAATTACATTTCCGGAAAGAGAATTGAGCATCGGATAAATCTCCTCTTTATTGGATTACACGCTGTAACAGGTCCTCTATGACGGCGTCCTTCTTTGCGTCATATCGTTTGACTAGCTCCGCAATGGCTTTGTCGTGCGCAAGCGAAATTTCCGCTTGTGTGTCCTGTGCCTTTTTGGACTCTTCCTGCAGTGTCTTTTCCAACGTTTCGTCAATCGCTTTACGGGTTTCTTCTTTTAATTTTGCTGCGGTCTGTTCTACTTCACGTTCGCATACGTCTTTGTAGGAAGCCGCTTCATCCAGCCGCTTTTGCGCGTCAGAATCGATGGCGATGATTTGTTCGATGATTGTTGCCAAAAAACTCCCTCCTAACTTTATAAAAGGTAAGATCCCCCTGCCGTAAAAGTTGTCTTTACGGCAAAAAACGATGATGTGTCCATATTGTTACGAACACGCCACCGTTTTAGTAATCATAAGCTTTTTATATGAACATTTCAAATAAAAGTTTATGATTCAAAACTAATTCATATATTAGTTCTTAAGACTTTGCAGCGGCGCGGGGATCTGTCCGCCGCGGTTTATAAACTTCGACGAGCTAAAGGAGTTGAGCTTCATGACAGGGCCGCTGCCGAACAATCCGCCGAACGAAAGCTCGTCGCCGACGTCGCAGCCGATTGCCGGAATGACACGGACTGCCGTTGTTTTGAAGTTCACCATGCCGATGGCTGCCTCGTCTGCGATAATTGCGGCGATCGTATCCGCAGGGGTATCACCCGGCACACAGATCATATCAAGGCCGACCGAGCAGACCGCTGTCATTGCTTCGAGCTTTTCAATGCACAGCGAACCAGATTTTGCCGCGTCGATCATGCCGGCATCCTCGGATACAGGAATAAATGCGCCGGACAATCCGCCGATGCGCGACGATGCCATGACGCCGCCTTTTTTGACTGCGTCGTTTAACATAGCAAGCGTTGCAGTGGTACCATGCGTACCGCATTTTTCGAGGCCGATTTCCTCTAAGATATGGGCAACGGAGTCACCGACTGCCGGAGTCGGTGCGAGCGACAGATCGACAATGCCGAACGGAACGCCCAGCCGCTCAGATGCGACGGTTCCCACAAGCTGACCCATACGGGTGATCTTAAACGCCGTCTTTTTGATGACGTCGGCAATCTCACTGATGCTTGCGTCCGGATATTTTGCGACAGCCGCACGGACAACACCCGGGCCGGAAACACCGACGTTGATGATGCAGTCCGGTTCGCCGACGCCGTGGAACGCACCTGCCATAAACGGGTTATCCTCCGGTGCATTGCAAAAGACCACAAGCTTTGCAGCACCGAAGCATTTTTGATCGACGGTGCGTTCTGCCGCTTCGCGTACCACCTGACCCATCAGCTTGCAGGCATCCAGGTTAATGCCTGTTTTGGTGCTGCCGATGTTTACTGACGAGCAGACGCGCGTGGTGCAGGCGAGCGCTTCCGGAATCGAACGGATGAGCGCTTCGTCGCCGGCGCTGAATCCTTTTTGTACGAGTGCCGAATAGCCGCCGATCAGGTTAACGCCGACTGCCTCAGCCGCTTTGTCGAGTGTTTTTGCAAACGGGACGGGGCTTTGGTTGCACGCCGCGCTGACAATCGCAATCGGGGTGACGGAAATGCGTTTGTTGATGATCGGGATGCCGTATTCGCGTTCGATGTCCTCGCCGACTTTGACAAGGTCTTTGGCACAGCGGGTGATTTTCTCATACACCTTTGCGCACGCTTTGTCGATATCGGCATCGATGCAGTCCAAGAGCGAAATGCCCATGGTGATCGTGCGGATATCGAGGTTTTCGTCCTGAATCATCCGGATCGTTTCCAAAATGTCATTTACATTGATCATCGTTTAAAAAAGGCCTCCTTTCTGTTTGTGTGAATCCTCAGATCTTGTGCATGGACTGGAACAGATCCTCATGCATCACACGGATTGAAAGGTTTTGCTCTTTTCCGAGCGCTTCCATCTCCTGCGAAAAAGCGGTGAAATCGGTTTTCATTTTATCGATCTGCGCAAGCATAATCATGGCAAACAAGTCCTGCATAACGGTCTGTGTTACATCGATGATGTTCGCGTTATACTCGGCACAGATTGCGCTTACTTTTGCAAGGATACCGACGGTGTCCTTTCCGATAACAGTGATAACTGCACGCATAAAAAATCCTCCTGTATTTTTTGCTGAGGGTTCTCAGCAGAATCATCTTCATTATACCATATCCGATTCGATTGAGAAACGGCTTTGATGCCAATCTTTTTTTATAAAACCGCCGAAAAATAGTGCAAATTATGCATGAATATGATATAGTATATTGAAAAAGCATGAAAAGGAGGCGGTCTTTTTTGAAAATTGATACGCATACGCACAGCAAATGGTCGTTTGACGGCGAAGAACCGGTGGAGCGATTGGTGCATTCAGCAGCGGCGGCAGGCGTTTCGGTGCTGACCGTGACCGACCATGCGGAGATCGACTGCTTTGCGGAACACGATTTAAAAAACAGCATCGCGGGTGCGCAGGCTGAGATTGCAGCATGTCAAAAAGACGCGCCGGTTTTGCTTTTGCGGGGAATTGAACTCGGTCAGCCGCTTTGTGACAAAGCGCACACAGAAGCGCTCCTTTCGGCGCATCCGTATGATATGGTGATCGGCTCGATTCACACCGTGACCGGATACGAGGATTTCTATTTTCTTGATTATGAGAATATGGAGGATGATGCGCTCGCATCCCTGCTTTATAAGTATTATGACGAACTGCTTTCGCTTGCGCAGTGGAATCGGTTTGACACACTGGCGCATCCGATCTATCCGTACCGCTATTTTGACATCACAAAGCGTGGTACGGTCTGTGCACCAGAGCGGTTTGACGCGGCGATAGAGCAGGTGTGCCGCACACTGATTCGAAATGAAAAAGCGCTTGAATTAAACACAGCAACGTTTGCCCGCGGCGGGCAGGAGCTTTCGCTTTATAAACGGTATCTTTCCATGTACCATGACTGCGGCGGAACGCTCATCACTGTCGGAAGCGACGCGCATCAGGCGGCGGATGTGGGCAGATATTTTGACGAGGCGAAAACGCTGTTAAAAGAAATCGGCTTTTCGTCTGCTGCATATTTTAAAAACCGGCAGCCGGTATTGGTTGCACTTTAATCGAATGAGAAAGACAGGAGGAACTGGGTATGAATAAAGTCTTGCGTATTTTAGAGGAAAACGCACGGTATACAAATGAGGAAATCGCCATGATGACCGGCAAAACGGCAGTAGAGGTGGCGGAAGAAATTGACCGGCTTGAAAAAGACGGGATCATCCGCGGGTATAAAGCCATTGTGGATCGTGACCGGCTGTCGGATGAGATGCCGAATATGGTTTCGGCGATTATTGAGCTGCGTGTCACGCCGAAACGCGACGCGGGCTTTGACGAGATCGCCGAAAAAATCGCGCAGTATTCCGAGGTGGAGGACGTGTATTTAATGTCAGGCGGCTATGACTTAGCGCTCACGATCACGGCAAAATCGTTTAAAGATATTGCGCTGTTCGTGTCCCAGCGGCTTGCGACACTCGATTCGGTGCTGTCTACCGCAACGCATTTCATTCTGTCGCGCTATAAGGAAAAAGGTGTCGTGCTGCATACCGGCCAGCCGGACGAGAGGGAGGGTAACTGGTTTTGATCGATTATGAATCCTTGCTCTCAAAACGGGTGCAGGCGTTAAAGCCCTCAGGCATCCGCAAATTTTTTGATATCGCACAGACGATGGAAGGGGTCGTGTCACTGGGTGTCGGCGAGCCTGATTTTAAAACGCCGTGGGCAGTGCGCGCCGCTGCAATCGAAACGCTCGAGCGCGGACGCACGTCCTATACCGCAAATGCCGGTTTGCTCGAACTTCGAAAAGAAATCTGCAACTATTTAAACCGGCGGTTTTCCCTTTCGTATCATCCAACTGATGAAGCGGTTATCACGGTAGGCGGTTCGGAAGCGATCGATCTTTGCATCCGCGCGCTCATTGAAGAGGGCGACGAGGTGCTCATCGTGGAACCGTGCTTTGTGGCGTACAGCCCGATCGTTGAAATGATGCACGGCGTTCCTGTCCCGATTGAAACGGTGGCGGAGGAGCATTTCCGCTTGACACCGGAACGGCTGCGTGCGGCGATCACCGAAAGAACAAAGCTTTTGGTATTTCCGTATCCGAACAATCCGACCGGCGGCGTCATGCACAAAGAGGACTTGGAAGCGGTCGCCGAGGTATTAAGAGAGACAAACGTTGTGGTGCTGTCCGATGAGATTTACGCAGAGCTTACGTATGGAAGCCGTCATGTGTCGATCGCGTCGATTCCCGGCATGCGGGAGCGCACAGTCGTCGTCAACGGCTTTTCGAAAGCGTATTCCATGACCGGCTGGCGCTTAGGCTATGCGTGCGGACCGGAGCCGATTATTCATCAGATGACGAAGATTCACCAGTTTGCCATCATGTGTGCGCCGACGACGAGCCAGTATGCGGCAGTCGAAGCGCTCAGACGGTGCGACGAGGACATCGAAGCGATGGCGGAGGAATATGATATGCGCCGCCGCTATGTGGTGGCAAGCTTTAACCAGATGGGGCTTACCTGTTTTAATCCGGAGGGCGCGTTTTATGCGTTCCCGTGCATTCGTTCGACGGGACTTTCCTCCGATGAATTCTGCGAGCGGCTTCTCTATTCGAAAAAAGTGGCGGTTGTGCCGGGCAATGCGTTCGGCGCAAGCGGCGAAGGATTTATCCGCGTGTCCTACGCGTATTCGCTGCGCCATTTAAAAGAGGCCATGAAGCGGATTGCTGAATTTTTAGAAGAACTGAAGGAGGAGCGCGGTGAGTAAGTTTCCGGCAGTTGGCGTGACGCATACGCCCGACTATACGATCGAGCGGGTGTGTTCGGATGTGCGCCGCCATTTTGCGTTTCACAATATTGACAAACAGGTGTTAGACGGCAAACGGGTGCTTGTCAAGGCGAATCTTGTGATGAAGCGCACGCCTGAGGAGGCGACAACGACGCATCCTGCCGTGATTGAGGCGATTGTCCGGTGCGCGCAGGAATGCGGCGCAAAGGAGGTCGTGATCGCGGACAGTCCCGGCGGACCGTTTACGGTCGGCGCACTGCGCGGTATCTATGCGTCGTGCGGAATGCAGCAGGCGGCGGAGCATACGGGTGCAGTCTTAAACGAGGATGTCACCTCGTTTGAACGCGAACGGCAGGAAAATGAGCTCGTCCACCGGTTTACGCTCATCCATGCGATCAAAGAAGCGGATTTTATCATCGACGCGGTGAAGCTCAAAACGCACGGCATGACGATGCTGTCGGGCGCGGTGAAAAACCTGTTCGGCACGATTCCGGGACTGATGAAGCCGGAATTTCACTGGCGGTTTCCGAAAAAGGATGTCTTTTCGAATATGCTCGTCGATCTGTGCGAAACGGTGCGTCCTGACTTAGTCATCACCGACGCGATCGTCTGCATGGAGGGCGACGGCCCGTCGGGCGGTGTGCCCAAGCAAGTGGGCATGATTCTGTCCTCGCGTTCGCCGTATGAGCATGATCTGGCGGCGTGTGCGCTGATGGGATTATCGACTGACGAGGTGTTTACCGTTTCCCATGCAATCCGGCGCGGACTGTGCAGTGAAACGATCGATGAGGTATCGTTTGTGGGTGACCCGCTTATCCGCTGTGCAGACTTTTTGATGCCGAAATCCAAAAGCATTTCGTTTTCCGATAAGATTCCGAAGGTGTTTTTGCCGGTGGTCGATAAGCTTTTGACCTCAAAGCCGGTGATCCGGAAAAAGGACTGCATCGGCTGCGGCAAATGCGCCGAGAGCTGCCCTGCCAAGACGATCCGCATTGTCGATCGGAAAGCGAACATTGACTACTCCGCGTGTATCCGGTGCTATTGCTGTCACGAGATGTGTCCGGTGCGCGCGATTGACATTAAACGTATGAAACTGTTTGACTGGTAAAGGAGCCAAGACGCATGAAAACAATCGTTGGGTTTGCGCCGGCAAAGGTGAATTTGTCGCTCGATATTGTCGGGGTGCGGGAAAACGGATATCACGAAATGGATATGGTGATGCAGGCAGTGAGCCTCGGCGATACGATCACGATCGAAACGACCGATACACCCGGAGAAATCCGCTTTGTCTGTGATACGCCGAACATTCCCTGTGACGAAACAAATCTTGCGGTGAAAGCCGCACGGCTGTTTTTAAACGAAGCAGAGATTCAGACGGGGCTCTGTATTTCGCTTGTGAAACGGATTCCGTCGGGCGCCGGCATGGCAGGCGGCAGTGCGGATGCGGCATGCGTGCTGTTTTTGTTAAACCGGCTGTTTGCGTGCGGGTATTCACTGTCACAGTTATGTGAACTCGGCGTGCGGCTCGGTGCGGATGTGCCGTTTTGTCTGTGCGGCGGAACTGCGCGCGTGCAGGGCATCGGCGAGCGGATTTCACCGCTTGCGCCGCTTTCGTCCGGATGGATTGCAGGGGTCAAGCCGCCGCTTTCGATTTCCACAAAAGAGGCGTTTGCGCAGTTTGACCGCGGCGAGATTATAAAACGTCCCGACACGGCGGCGATGGTGGAAGCGGTCAAAGCACACGATCTGGCCGCGATCGGCAGAGAGATGGAAAACGTGTTCGAGCAGACGTGCGAGCTAAACGTGCTGCATGAAGTGAAAGCACAGCTGTTAAAAAGCGGTGCGCGCGGTGCGGTGCTCACAGGGAGCGGATCGGTCATCTATGGACTGTTCTCCGATGAGGAGACCGCGCATCGTGCGCAGGCGGAAATCGCTTCCTATGGGGAATCGTTTGTCTGCCGCCCGATTGCCGAAGGACCGACAGTGATAAAAGAAAGATAGGAAGAGCGTAATGGAGATTATCTTGCTCATAGTAATCTTTGCAATAGGGATAGGATGGAATATGTATCTCCATTCAGATGAAAAGTATGGGAAAAATTATCGAAGAGATAATGTATGTACAGATGATCCGGGTTATCTTGACAAATTAAAATCTATTTCTCGCTTGTCTGAAAAACAACAGGGACAAGTAAAAAGTATACAAAAATCAAACATGCGCAACTTTCATGATAATACGAATCATTTAGAATCAGATCTTTCGGGTTCATCGTTTATTCCAGATAGTTCTTTGGATAAAACAAATGATACGATATATAGACGGAAAAAGAAAATATCAAAAGAAATTCCCTCTCCGGTTTATAAATTTCCGTTTGTTTCTGTGATCTCTATTTTTGTATTAGGTATATTTTCTTTAATAGTAGAACCAGTTAACGAAGATTCCATCTGGCTGTATACTTGCTTTTTGATTCTTGGTGTCATCTTTGTAATAGCTGAACTTCGATTTCGTCATGATTTGCGTTCAAAGCTTGGAGAAGAAATTGAAAAGGCAGTGGATAAACTAGAAGATGTCAAAAAAGAAAACGATATTTTGTTAGAGAAAAATCAGAGAATATATCAGAGAAATCAAGAATTATTAGAGCAATACGATATTGAATATCGTAGAAAATTGAAAGCTGAGTATGATGAAATTATCAAACTTTACAATGGGAAGATTCAAGAAATGCTTAATAATCGGAATGATTCTGCTCATTTTTAGTATTGCGCTTTCTGTTTTTCCGTGTTTTGTATCCGCTCATCCCGGTAGAACAGACAGTGCAGGTGGGCACTATGACCGTTCAATGGGAGAATATCATTACCATCATGGATATCCCGCGCATCAGCATGAAAACGGAGTATGTAAATATAACTTTGACGATCAAACGAATTCTAACAATAATCAAACGAACTCCAATAACAATACTGGAATTAAAAAAGCAAGTAGTAATACGGAAAGCAATGAAAGATATAAATTCATCATTATTTTAATTTTTGCGGCAGGACTTTTTGTTTTTGCTGTTTATCCTCGTGTTAGCAAGAAAAAAACAAGTAAAATAGCCGATCAAATAAATCTTGAGAAAATCTCTTCAATAACGTTAGATAGTTATGCCGAACCTTATGGAACGGATATTGATGCATATGAATTTGTAATTCCTGAGTATATTTCATTTATTTCAGACATGAATAAGCCTCCTTGTGTATATACTTCGCGGAACGGAAAGTGTTATCATTTTTCGCATGGATGCAGTGGTGCAACGATAGAGACCGGTATAGAAAAAGCAATTGCAAGGTACTATCCCTGTAGCAAATGCACCAAAAATCCGAATCACCCTGTGAACCGATACATTAAGCAAAAGGCAATGGAATATAAACATGAAAAAGCTGTTGAAATATTTTCAAAATGATCGGAATATAACTGCATAATCATTTGAATAAATTGGAAAAGAAGCGTCCATACTTTTGTCAGACAAAAGGAAAGGACGTTTTTTCATGGACAAAAAAATACGCGGGTTTGCGGCTTTGCTTGCAGGACTCATATTCACCTTGTTTCTCTCGTCAGCGCAGGCGTTTGCCGATACATGTGACCCGATCCGCGAAGAGGTGCTAAGACTTCATATCCTTGCCGATTCCGACAGCGAGGAAGATCAGCAGGTCAAACTTGCGGTGCGGGATAAGCTTTTATCGCTTCACTTGTTTGATACAGACGGCGTAAACAGCCGGCTCGAGGCGGAACAGGCGGCACAGGAAAATCTTTCAAACATCAAAGCGGCAGCACAGCAGGAAGTGTATGCACAGGGACATACCGACCAGGTAGAAGCCGAGATTGTGCGGATGTATTTCTCGACGCGTGTGTATGACACCGTGACACTGCCGGCAGGGTATTATGACGCCGTGCGCATTACAATCGGCAGCGGCGAGGGGCATAACTGGTGGTGTGTGCTGTATCCGCAGCTGTGCATTCCGGCGGCATCCGAACAGGAGGACACGCTTTCGGATGTATTCACCGAAGAGGAAGAAGAAATCGTCACGGAGGACGGCTATGAGGTGAAGTTTTTCTTCGTCGAGCTGTACGAGTCGGTGTGCCGGTTTTTGTTCGGCGAATAATGATAATCAATAAGCGGGAATGATGTCCGAAAACGGGAACATCATTCCCGTTTTCTTTTTGGGTGGTTTGTGGTAAGATAATCGTAACAGACAAAAAAGGGGAGAGCAATGTGCTCAACATGATCATAGGCCCTGCCAAAAGCGGAAAGACGACGCGGGTGCATAAGGAAGTTAAGACGGCGGCAAAAAACGGGGAATCGGTCTTTTTGATCGTGCCCGAGCAGTATACATTTGAAACAGAAAAACAGCTTTACTTGTCGCTCGATGCGTCGCTCATGCAAAAAGTGTGCGTGACGAGCTTTACGCGGGTCTGTTCGCTCATTTTTAAAACATACGGCGGATGTGCCGGGACGTATTCGGATGAGGCGGCGCAGACGGTGCTGATGGCGCAGACGGTGGAGACGCTTCACGACCGGCTTTCGGTGTATGAAAAATCGGCGCGGAACGATTCGTTTGTGCATACCATGTGTGAGACGGTGACACTGCTAAAAAACGCGGGCATCGATGCGGATACGCTCAAAATGCGCGCACAGCAGATTACTGACGAGCGGCTGCGGCAAAAGCTTTTTGAAACGGCGGAGCTATATGCCGTGTATGACGCGCTTTTAAAGGAACAGTACGCCGACCCGCTCGACGATCTTTCCCGCGCGGTGAAGCTGTTAAAGACCCATCCGTTTTTTGAAAACAGTGTGGTGTTTTTCGATGAGTTTAAAGGGTTTACGGGTGTGGAGCGTCAGTTTTTGTCGTGCGTGATCGCGCAGGCGAAGGAGACAACATTCACCTTCTGCGAGGATGAGACGCGCGCAGGCGACGACAGTGTCTTTTCACCGGTACACGCGGAGCGGATGCGGGTTGTGCGTATGGCAAGAGAAGCAGGCGTTGCCGTACACACGCCGGTGCGGCTTACAGACACACATTATGAGAGCGAAGCGATTGCGCAGATTGAACGGATGCTGTTTTCAGATACGATCGAGCCGCTGTCACACGACACCGGTGATGTGACGATCATGATGTGTGAGGACCGGTATGAGGAAGCGGAGTATGCGGCAGCGGAGATCCACCGGCTTGTACGGGAAGAACACCTGCGCTGGCGCGATATCGCGGTCATCTCCCGCGACGCGTCGCCATACGCAGACCCGATTGAAATGGCGTTTTCCAAATTATCGATTCCGTATTTTTCCGATCAGACGGTAAGCGCCGCCGATCATGCGATCATCCGCTTTTTGATCGGCGTCATCGAGTGTGCGGCGTACGGTGTCAATGCCAAGCGGCTCAATGTCTTGTTAAAATCGGAGCTGTGCGGCGTCGATCAGATGGATGCCGGTATTTTTGAGAATTATACGTTTGTCTGGGATATCCAGCCGGACGAATGGGCACAGCCGTTTTTTGCAAATCCGAGCGGATTCAAAGAATCGATGAGCGAGCAGGAAGCCGAGACGCTTGCCCGTGCCGAATCCGTGCGCAAGCGTTTGGTCGAGCCGCTTCTTTCGTTTATTGACGCGACTGCCGAAACGGACGCGCGCACGTTTTGCGAAGAGGTGTTCAAGCTTTTCTGCACGCTCGGGATTCGGGAGTCGATGGAAGCACGCGTACAGCGGTTTTACGATGCAGGCGACTACGCGCAGGCAAAAGAGGAACAGACGATGTACGAATCGGTGCTCCACTTGCTCGATACGATTGTACTGATTGTCGGGCAAAAGCCGCTTTCTCCTAAACGCTTTTGTACGCTGCTGTCACTTGCGTCCCGCTCGTTTTCGCACGGCGTACTGCCGCAGACGATCGACAGCGTGACGGTCACAGCCGCCGACCGGTTCCGGTTTGGTGACAAAAAGGTCGTGTTTATTTTAGGCGCGACGCAAAAGGAACTGCCGCGGCTGCCGACAAACGGGACGATTTTTTCAAACCGTGAATGTGAGCTGATGGCGTCTGTGTCGTTAGAATTAAGCAAAAGCGACGAGGAAATGATGCTCGAGGAGCGGTTTTTGGCTTACCGCGCGCTGACTGCACCGTCTGAGCGGCTTTATCTGCTGACACCCTGCCGCGGTGCGGACGATGCGTCGCGCGAGCCGTCGGCGCTTTTGCAGATGGTGTCGCAGATTGCGTGTACGCCGGTGCAGTCGAGCGCGTCGCTGCCTGTACTTTTCTGGTGCGAAAATGCGCAGACCGCGTGGAGCACGCTTGCGCGCCGGTACTGGAGCGACACACCCGAAACAGCGTCACTGCGGAAAGTACTCAGCGAGCTGCCGGAAATAATGCCGCTCATTGATTCGATGGACCGTATTCTTTCGGATCAGGGATTTCATTTGACAAGCGCCGAGCAGGCGAAAAAGCTGTTCGGCCGGCGGATGTTTTTGTCCCCGACACAGATCGAATCGTTTTACCGCTGTCCGTTTCGCTATTTTCTCGAGTATGGACTCCACGTGCGGCCATTGCGGCGCGCGTCGCTTGACCCGCTCGAAAGCGGCAGCATGATTCACAGGCTGTTGTATGAGCTTACGCAGACACTTGACTTTCAAGCGGAATACGACGAGCAGATGATGCGCGCCGCCGCGGATGAGGCGATCAAACGATATATGGAATCGGTCATGGGCGGCCGGTTTGCGAAATCGAAACGGTTTTTGTATCTCTGCCGAAAACTGCGGGAAACGGTGCTGCGATTGCTTTCACATCTGCATATGCAGTTTGTGGAGGGCGGATTTTTGCCGTGCGCGTATGAATATGAAATTGAGGACGGACAAGAGGTGCCGCCGCTCACCTTATATACGGCGGACAATACCTGCGTGCGTGTGGCGGGCAAGATCGACCGCATCGACCGGTACTACAGCAAAAACGGCCGGCAGTATATCCGTGTCGTGGACTATAAAAGCGGGAACAAGCAGTTTAACTTAAACGATGTGCTGGCGGGACTGAATCTGCAGATGCTGTTTTATCTGCACTGTATTGTAAAAAACGGGACAGGCCAGTTTGAAAACGCACTGCCGGCAGGCGTATTATATCTTCACGCGTCCGATCCCGTATCGGAGCATGGACACAGCGATCCGCTCGAAAAAATCGAACAGGACCGCAAAAAAAGCTACCGCATGAACGGGCTTTTGTTAAACGATCTCGAGGTGCTCGATGCGATGGATCACGGCTTTTCCGGCGTGTTTATTCCGGTTTCCTGCAAGAAAGACGGGACGTTTACCGCCGATTCCGTGCGCTCGCTCGCGTCGCTTAAAGATCTTGGACATATCGGCAATTATTTAGAAAAGCTTGTCCGGAATATGGCAACGGAGCTTCATCACGGGCAGATTGCGGCAGACCCGATTGAGCAGTCGTGCGATTTTTGCCGGTACCGCAGTGTGTGCGGACGAAGCGAACAAAAGCAGGCGCGCTGCATTGTAAAACAGTCAAACGAAGCGATCATCAAGGAAATGGAGGCATACGATGGCGGCGATTCAAATGACCAAAAATCAGCAGACAGCCGTTGAGGCGAGCGGGTGTCCGCTGCTTGTGTCGGCGGCTGCCGGCAGCGGCAAAACGGCCGTGCTGTCCGAGCGGGCGCTGCGGCTTTTAACAAAGGAACATCCGGTCAGCGCAGACCGGCTCATGATCGTGACGTTTACGACAGCCGCCGCGGAGGAAATGCGCCGCCGGATTGCCGACAAGCTGTCTGACGCGGTGCGCAGTCATCCGAAGGATGCGAATCTAAGACGTCAGCAGATGCTGTTGGCCCGTGCGCAGATCAGCACGATTCATGCGCTGTGCGCGTCGCTTGTACGCGACCATTTCGCGGAGCTCGGACTGCCCGGAGAAATGCGCATCGGCGACACGGCACGGCTTGACATTTTAAGAAAAGAGGCGGCAGAAGAGGTGATCCTCTCGCACTATGAGGCGGAGGACGCGTCGTTTTTGTCGCTTGTTGAATACTACTGTGCCGACCGCAACGATTCGATTCTCGCCGATTTGATGCTCCGGCTCTATACGTATATCCGGTCGTTTGCGTTTCCGAAGGCATGGCTTTCGGATGCGCTGTCGATGTATGAAGCGGATCTTCGTACAAGCGAATGGGTCAAAGAACTGTGTATCGGTGTATGCGACAGCGCGTCATATGCGGTGTTCTTGATGAAAAAGGCGCTCGATGAAATGACGGGGAGCAATCTGTTTGAAAAATATGCGCCGTCGTTTCAGGATGACCTTGCGTATTTTGAATCGGTGCATGCGGCGGCAGAGCAGAATGATCTTGACGCGGTTGCCGGACTTTCTTCGTCGCACAAAAAAGCAAAACTTGCACCTGCGCGCGCACCGATTGATCCCGATTTTGCCGATCAGATGAAAACGCTTCGGCAGGAGGCGTATAAGGCAGTCGACGGACAGCTTGCGCTGCTGTTTGACGCAGAAGAATCGACGTTTCCGCTTGAACGCCACGAAAAGGACCGTCAGATTCTTCTGCCGCAGATCCGCACGCTGTTTTCGCTCACGGAGGAGCTGTATGAAAAGATTGACGAGAAAAAACGCGTGGAGAATCTGCTCGATTTTTCGGATCTTGAGCATTTTTCCGTACAGCTCTTAGCAAGAAAGACGGAGAAAGGAATAGAGCCGACGCCGCTTGCGCTGTCTTTACGGGAAACGGTCGATGAACTGATGGTGGACGAGTGTCAGGATATCAGCGAAGTGCAGGACACGATTTTCCGGATGCTTTCAAAAGACGAGAAAAACCTGTTTATGGTGGGCGACGTCAAGCAGAGCATCTATCGGTTCCGGCAGGCGATGCCGGAGCTGTTTATTAACCGGCGCGAGCGGTATGAACCCTATCCGCCGAAAACCGATACCGGCGCGCTGATTCTGCTTGAGAAAAATTTCAGAAGCCGCGACGTCGTATGTGAGATGACAAACGGAATCTTTTCGCAGATCATGAAGAAGCACACGGCGGAAATCGAATATGACGAATCGGAATATCTGGTGCCGGGCGCTTCGTATTTTGAGCATCCCGAAGCTGTCTGCGAGGTGCTCATCGCGGACGGCACAGAGGACGATGAGGGAGAAACGGTCTCGTCGATGGAGCGGGAAGCCGATATGATCGCCAAAAAAATCCGCGCGCTTTACGAGAGCCGCTATCCGGTAAAGGACGGCGACAGCACGCGGCCCTTGCGGTTTGGTGATATCGCGGTGCTGATGCGTTCGCCGCGCAATACGGCTGAGGTGTTTGCAAATGCGATGCGCAAAGCCGGCATTCCATGCCTGAGTACGGCAAACGACGCGTTTTTTACCGCCTATGAGGTGGCGGTTGTGCGTGCGTTTCTGCGTGCGGCGGAGAATCCGCTCGATGATGTGTCGCTCGTTTCGGTGATGCTTTCGCCGATCGGCGGATTTGACGCCGATCAGGTGACGGCGGTGCGTCTGCTTCGCAAGGATGCCCCTTTGTATACGGCGCTGTTTGCGGCGGCGACAGAGGAGGAGAATGTCCGCTGCAAAACGCTGCTCGAGCGGCTCGATCTCATCCGGCAAAAAAGCTTGTCGGACGGGGTGCATGCGGCGGTCTTGGAACTGTATCTGCGCACAGAACTGCCAAAGCTTGTGTATGCGTTCGGCGACGGCGAGAAAAAGGAAGAGAATTTAAAACAATTTCTCCAGATTGCAAAGCAGTTTGAGGAATTTTCGTCGGGCGGACTGACGGGATTTTTACATTATCTCGACCGCGCGGAGGAGAGCGGCGTGACGTTTGACGGGAATAAGACACTGGATGCGCATATTGATTCTGTGCGGATTCTGTCGATCCACGCATCAAAAGGACTCGAGTTTCCGATCTGTATTGTGGCGTCATGCGCAAAGCGGTTTTCCGATCAGGACTTAAAGCGCGATTATCAGATGAATGCGTCGCTTGGCTTTTCGATGAAAACGTATGTAAGAAGCGAGCTGCGCGGCTATGTGTCGCTGCCGATGGCGGCCGTTCGGTCAAAAAACCGGCGCGAGCTTGTCGCGGAGGAAATGCGGCTGTTCTATGTGGCTTTGACGCGGGCGAAGGAGAAGCTCATTTTCTCGATGTGTGAGAAAAACGCCGCGTCAAAGCTTTCGCGTGCGGCGCTGATGGCGGTGTCTGCGTGTCCGCATGCATATGAAGTCTGCCGTGCCAAAAGCTACAGCGACTGGATTTATTCCGTTTTGCTCCGTCAGCCGCAGAATGTGTTCGGCGATTTGCAGCCGTCCATCTTTGTGCCGCGCACGGACAAGCAGTTGCCGGTTCGTGTGACCATCGACTCAGCGCGCGGTGCAAACGAGGAAGAAGCACAAATGCGTGTGTCTGCATTACCGGACGATGAGATGTGCGCTTTACTCAAAGAGCGGATTGCGTTTTCGTATCCGGACGCGGTGCTCCCGACACTGCCGGTAAAGGTGACGGCGACGGAGCTCTCTAAGCAGGAAGCCGATACGATTCGGCTTTCCGAACGGCCGCGCTTTTTGATGGATGCGGGACTTACACCTGCGGAGCGTGGTTCTGCGCTCCATGCGTTTATGCAGTTTGCGGATTATACCGCGGCAGCTTCCGATTTGGAAACGGAGATTGCAAGGCTTTGTGAGAAGCAGTATCTCACGCAGGCGCAGTGTGACGCATTAAACCGCCGGGCAATCGGACGTTTCTTTTCCTCAAAGCTATATGAGCGGATGTGCCATGCGCAGTTTTTAAAACGCGAATATTCTTTTATCTATGAGGTTTCACCCGGGCTGGTGGCAAAGGAAGCGCATAAGATCAAAGAACCGATTATGCTGCAGGGCATTGCGGACTGTGTGTTCAAAGAGGAAGACGGGATTGTAATTGTCGATTATAAAACCGATTATGTGACGGAGGAGTCCGAGCTGCGAAATCGATACGCAATGCAGCTTTCGATTTATAAAGAGGCGATCGCGGCACAGTTTTCGCTCCCGGTCAAGGAATGTCTGCTCTATTCGCTTCACCTTGGACGGGCGATCGACGTGTTTTTAAAAAAATAAGAGAAAATTTAAAAAAGGACTTGATTTTTTCGTCTGCCTGTTGTATAATATCTAATCGTTACAGCATGTGCCGGTGTGATGGAATTGGCAGACGTAGTGGACTCAAAATCCACCGGTGGCGACACCGTGCCGGTTCGAGTCCGGCCACCGGCACCATGAAGGGTTGACAAAAAAGATGCCTAAGCAAAAAACCTCGATAAAATCGAGGTTTTTTCGCATTTTCAAGGCAAGTTTTTCAGCATAGATTCTATAGATGCCAAACGGCAAAAATCCTATACTGACAGGACTTAAACCCACAAATAGCAAAAATCGCACTGAAAGGCGTATGGAGAGTTAAAAATTCATACGCCTTTTTCTTTTGCCCAAAATCATTATTATTCTCCCTGTTGGCATGCAGCAATAAAATATTAACACATCATTTTAAAGCCTTTTGTTTTTGATTATCACAGCAAAAACTGAAGGCTTTTTTATTGAAAGGAAAAAGTTATGTATTCAGAAATCAGGAATACGATTCTTTTGTGTTTACCTTGTTTTACACGCCATTAAACAAAATTTTACAGATGTAAAAGCGGTCGTATTTTGCAGGTAAAATAAGGTCGAAAAATAAGCAGGTGAAAGGAACGGGGTTGCTGAGGCTTCCCCGTTCCGGTTCACAGCGGGCGGCAATGCCGACCGCATCAGGGTTTTACGACTCTTTCGACTGCGGTAAACCATAGGGGTTGTAAAACTGCCCGAATGCCTGCTGTCGGGGTTGCAGGTAACCGTAATCACCGACTGTGCAAGGAAAAAGTGAGGGGTTGTGACAGGCGTTGTAAAACAAATAAGGAGATGGATCATGTTTGAAAACAAGAAGAAATTTGCCCTGTGGATGTATCCCGACACCCTTGAAAAGGTGGGAGAAATCTACAGGCAGGACAATTGCGAAAGCAAATCTGAATTTATAGAAAAGGCGGTTAACTTCTATATCGGGTATCTGACATCGGAAGACAACAAAAGTTTTCTGCCGAGTATCGTAACCTCTACACTAAAGAGTATTGTAGCCGAGAGCGACAACCGTACAAGCAGAATCCTTTTCAAAATAGCGGTTGAGCTTGCCATACTTCAAAATATTGTGGCAGCAACCAACGAAATAGATGATGTCTCGCTGAAGCGCCTGCGCGGAGAATGTGTCAAAGAGGTAACGCGCCTGAAAGGATCACTTGATTTTGACGATGCACTCGATTGGCAGAAGGGATAATCAATGGCAAAGCTGATTACCAAGTTTAAATATCTCAAACCGGATGCACGACAAAGTGTCGGCGGCTATGTGAGATATATCGCTACCCGTGAAGGTGTAGATAAAATTGACGAGTCATACAAGCTGGCGCCGTCTTCCGTAAAACAACAGCAGCTCATTGAAAAAATCCTCAAAGATTTTCCCGACTCAAAAGAAATGCTGGAATATGAAGACTATCTGAAAGAGCCGACTGTCGGAAACGCCTCGGAGTTCATCA
>CALXAM010000005.1 GCA_944386285.1 uncultured Clostridia bacterium
GTAGACTTTTTTAATAACCACCGTCCGGCCGCTGCATTGGGTTACAGAAGCCCCGTTCAGTTTAAAACCGAACGGGGCTTCTGATAAATATTCTTTTTACTGTCTACTTTCTCTTGACAAGTGCAAACGCGATTTGCGTTCGGGTTCTTTTGATACTGGAGCGAATAGCGGGAATCGAACCCGTAACGCCAGCTTGGGAAGCTGGAGTTTTACCGTTAAACTATATTCGCACATGCTGTGGTATATTATACCACAGCTTTTTTTCATTTGTCAAGAAGCAGGCTGGTTATTCTTCCGGCTTTGACACCTCTACTGTCAAGGCGCCGTTTTGCAGTCCGACAGTCAGTACGCTGTTCATCTGCATATCCTGCGACAAAATTGCTTTTGCAATGAGCGTCTCAACATTCCGCTGGATAAACCGGCGAAGCGGACGTGCACCATACATCGGATCGTAGCCATTTTCGATAATATACGCTTTTGCCTCCGGTGTAACAACGCAGGAAAGCTGCTGTGCTTCCAGACGGCGATTGACATCTTTGAGCATCAAATCGACGATCTTTGTCATATCATCGCGCGTGAGCGGTTTGTACATGACAATCTCGTCCAAACGGTTCAAAAATTCCGGACGGAAAGAACGTTTGAGCAGTGCATCAACTTGTGCTTCTGCCTCCGGTGTGATCTCGCCCGACGCATCAATGCCGTCAAGCAGGAAGTTCGAGCCGAGGTTTGATGTTAAAATTAAGATGGTATTCTTAAAGTCAACCGTTCTGCCTTGCGAGTCAGTAATCCGGCCGTCATCCAATACCTGAAGCAGGACATTGAACACATCCGGATGCGCTTTTTCCACCTCATCGAACAAAACAACCGAATAAGGTTTACGGCGAACTGCCTCTGTCAGCTGACCGCCCTCCTCATAACCAACATATCCGGGAGGTGCACCGATCAAACGGGACACAGAGTATTTCTCCATGTATTCGCTCATATCGATTCGCACGATGTTGTGTTCATCATCAAACAAAAGTTCTGCAAGCGCTTTTGCAAGCTCCGTCTTACCGACACCGGTCGGACCTAAGAACAAAAACGAACCAATCGGACGGTTCGGCGCCTGAATGCCTGCACGCGAACGAAGAATTGCTTCGCTGACTTTTGTGACTGCTTCATTCTGGCCGACCACACGCTCATGCAGCTTCTCATCCAAATGCAGAAGCTTCTCGCGCTCGCCTTCCATCAGTTTTGCAACCGGAATACCTGTCCACCGTTCGATAATCCGCGCAATTTCCTCTTCCGTGACCTTGTCACGCAGAAGCGACTGGTTACCCGGAAGCTCTTCCGCTTTTTTCTCTTCGGCTTCAAGTTCTTTGGTCAGTGCAGGCAGTTTACCATATTTTAGTTCAGCTGCTTTATTTAAGTCGTACTCCTGCTCAGCGCGCTCGATCTGTTTATTCAAGTCCTCAATCTGCGCACGGAGTGTCTGTACTTTACCGATTGCCGATTTCTCGTTTTCCCATTTTGCCTTCATCTCATTGAACTGGCTGCGCATTTCGGCAAGCTCCTTGCGGATCTCTTCCAAATGCTCCTTGGAAAGCGTATCATTTTCTTTCGATAGTGCGGCTTCCTCAATTTCATGCTGAATGATGCGGCGCTGAATGACATCGAGCTCTGTCGGCATCGAGTCAATCTCCGTACGGATCATTGCGCATGCCTCATCAATTAAGTCGATTGCCTTATCCGGCAAGAACCGGTCGGAAATATACCGGTTTGACAGCGTTGCTGCTGCGATGATTGCCTGGTCTTGAATTTTTACGCCATGATACACCTCATACCGCTCTTTCAAGCCACGCAGAATGGCGATCGTATCCTCAACCGTCGGTTCATTGACCATGACCGGCTGGAAACGACGTTCAAGTGCCGCATCCTTCTCGATGTACTGCCGGTATTCGTCAAGCGTTGTTGCACCAATACAGTGCAGCTCGCCGCGGGCAAGCATCGGTTTTAACAGGTTGCCGGCATCCATTGCGCCGTCTGTTTTGCCTGCGCCCACGATTGTATGCAGCTCATCGATGAACAGAATAATCTGACCATCCGACTTTTTGACCTCGGCAAGGACAGCTTTTAACCGCTCTTCAAACTCACCGCGGAATTTTGCACCGGCAATCAGCGAGCCCATATCCAGCGAGAAAATCGTTTTGTTCTGCAGGCTGTTCGGTACATCGCCGCGGACGATTCGCTGTGCGAGTCCTTCTGCGATTGCTGTTTTACCAACACCCGGCTCACCGATTAACACCGGGTTGTTTTTCGTCTTACGGGAAAGAATTCGAATGACATTCCGAATCTCATCGTCACGGCCGATGACCGGATCAAGCTTTTGACTGCGCGCACGCTCCACCAAATCAGTGCCGTACTTTTTGAGTGCGTCATATGTTGCTTCCGGTGAATCGGTTGTCACACGCTGACTGCCACGTACAGACATCAGCGTATTTAAAAATGCGTTCTTTTCGATATGATAATCGGAAAACAGCTGTTTTACCACGCGGTTCGGTACATCCATCATTGCTAAAAACAGATGCTCGACCGAAACGAAGTCGTCTTTCATGCTGTCCGCTGTTTTTTCCGCCGTTGTAAGCATCCGGTCAAGATCTTGGGTTACATAAATCTTTCCGGCTTCCCGTCCGGGACCCGAAACAGACGGAAGCGCATTCACCTTCGCCTGTGTATCCGCAGTCAAACGAGCCGTATCCACGTTCATGGAAGAAAGCAGCTGTGGGATAAGCCCCTGATCCTGCGTTAAAAGCGCAAGCAGTACATGCTCCTCATCAAGCTGCGGCGTCTGCCGTTCGATTGCCAGTTCCTGCGCGGACTGGATTGCCTCGAGCGAACGCTGTGTAAATTTTTGAGCATTCATATTCATACCGCCTTTCTGTTTGCGTCTTATTTGCTCATACCTTTTCGGTACAATTTTTATTTTAGCGGTAAATTATGATCTATGCTTATCAAAATTATGTCTAAATCGTGAATTTTAGCACTCTTTTATGGCGAGTGCTAAAATATCAGTCCAAATTTAATGTTCTCCATATCCCATCACGATTCTGCGGCTTTCTTCTGCTTTTATGTCGAGATAAAGATGTCTTGCCACCAGGATGAGCGCGGTTCCCATCATTGCGGCACAAAGCACAAGCGGTACCGGTTCCTCTCCAAACAAAAACGGCAAATACGTAAGAAACGAGGCGCCCACAACGAGAATCGGTACATAGAATCGTTTCGGCCGACGGATCGCATAGAAAAGCGCAAACAAATCTGCCGGGAAGAAATACCGCTCGTGCATATGCGGCAGCAAGAATGGTACAAGGATCAGAAAAAGCAAGGAACAATCCAGCAAAAAGTCCGGTGTGATCGAGATTTTTTTCTCCCAAATCCACCACAGGACAAGTAAAACCGCAGTGCCGCAAATTAAAATCATCGCGGTGCTCATTCCGCTGCTTTGAGAGTCCGCCAGTACCGCGCAAAAGCTTGCGGCGTTTTTCGACAGATTCCGGTACGTGCCCGCCTGTTTCAAATAGACCAAGAGCATTTCAAAGAAATTCCGTCCGGCAATCGCTGCCGGCAAGAGTCCTACCATGTAAATTCCCGGAATGAAAAACAGGTAGCGAAACTTCATTTTCCCGCGCAGAAGAAGGACGAGCAAAAGCGGCGCAAAAAAGACTGCCTGTAATTTAAACGAAAAGGAAAGTCCAAAAAATATAGAGCTAACAATCGGACGGTTTTTCACTGCCGCAAAGAAGGAAGCGAGGAGAAAAAAGGTAAAAATTGAATCGCACTGCGCCCATGCGGCACTGTTTAACCACACAGTCGGACACAGCAGCACAGCTGTATACGCAAGCATTGCACCGGTTCGATTTTGATAGACAGACAAGAATAGCTTTGCCGCCAAAATCGCCGCCAGAAAATCAAATAGGCACGACACAATCTTAATCGCAAACAAACTATTCACCGGCAGATATGTTAAAAGCGCCAAAATATAAAGATACTGCGGCGTATAGTTTCCAATCTCTAATCCAATTCCCGCAATCCCGCCTGCTGATTGCAGCGATTCATACCAGTCTTTTAAAAAGTAAGCATAATCCCCTGACTCCATCGGAAAAAACGCAAACCGGATGACCAGTGCAAAAAACGTCACCATAATGAGCAGAATGACATCGATCAGCCGAAACCTGCCGCGCGCACTGATTGGCTCTGATAACAGCTCATCCAAATGGATCATCGAAATCCCCCTTTATGTTTGTTATGAGGTTTATTATAACACAAAGCCGTCCGTAAAAAAACTTGAAAAAGAATATTGATTGTTCACAGCTTTGTTACGAATCGGCATATTTCACATGCTATAATAAAGAAAAGAAAAACCGACTGGCGGTCGGTTTTTATTCGGGAGGGAGTTTTATGGAACCTTTCATTACATTTAAAGATGTGACAAAAACATATCGCATGGGCGAAGTGGATATCCATGCGTTAAGCGGCGTCAATTTCTGTGTGGAAAAAGGCGAATTTGCGATTGTCGTAGGACCGAGCGGCGCCGGCAAATCCACCATACTAAATGTCTTAGGCGGAATGGACAGCTGCGACGGCGGTACCATTACAGTAGACGGCAATCTTGTCAGCAGCTATAACCGCAAACAGCTGACTGCATATCGCCGTTCGGATATCGGCTTTGTGTTTCAGTTTTATAATCTGGTGCAGAATTTGACCGCGCTCGAAAACGTAGAGCTTGCAAGTGAAATCTGCAAAGACCCGCTCGACGCTGCGAAAACGCTTGATATGGTAGGGCTTTCCGAACGGAAGGGCAACTTCCCTGCCCAGCTCTCAGGCGGCGAGCAGCAGCGTGTTGCAATCGCACGTGCGCTTGCGAAAAATCCAAAGCTGTTGCTCTGCGACGAACCGACCGGCGCGCTTGACTATCAAACCGGCAAAACGATCTTAAAGCTTTTGCAGGATACCTGCAGGGAAACCGGTATGACGGTCATTGTCATCACACATAACCAAGCCATTACCGGAATGGCAGATCGAGTGATCGAAGTCAAAAACGGACTGGTATCCTCCATGCATACAAATGAACACCCCGTTCCGGTCGAAACATTGGAGTGGTGATCTATGAAGCATTCATTTGTAAAAGAAATTCTGCGCGACTTCTTAAAAAATAAAAGCCGCTTCTTTTCCATTGTTGCAATCGTCGCATTGGGCGCCGGATTTTTCGGCGGAATCAAGGCGACAAGCATCGACATGAAACAGTCGATTGACGATTATTATAAGGAAAACAATTTGATGGACGTCCGTGTGCTGTCCACACTCGGATTAACCGATGACGACGCCGCGCTGCTCTCCTCGCTTGACGGTGTAAAAGACGTCGTCGGCTCCTATCAGTACGACGCGATCGTTTTCCCGCCGAATCCTGAGGATGCAGGAGAATCAGGCGAACACGTGGTGCGGATTCGTTCCATTACCGAAGGAGTCAACCAATCGGTACTCATTGAAGGAAGAATGCCGCAGGCTAATAACGAGGCGGTTCTTGTCTTAAACGACAGTGTTCCGCCAAGCTGCGAGATCGGCGACACATTGACGGTCAATCTGCAAAGCGATCCGGACGCAGAAGAATCGCTGGCACAGACGTCGTTTTTAATCGTCGGCTATGTCAAAAATCCGTTGTACCTCTCAAGCTTAAACAACACAACGACAAAGGGCAGCGGAAAAATCTCCAGTTTTCTGTTCGTACCGGCTGAGGCATTCTCGATCGAGGCATACACCGAAATGTACGTAACGACTGATTTTTCCAGTACGCTGTTTACGTTTGACGAACCTTATAAAACAAAAATTGAAGCCCTCGAGGACGAAATTGACGCGGTCAGCGAAGAAGCATGTAACCGGCGCCGTGACGAGCTGATTGACGAAGCGCAGGCAGAACTTGACAAAGCGACAGCGGAATATGAAGACGGAAAACAAACCGCAGAACGTGAGCTCGCCGATGCACAGGCAAAGCTCGATGACGCCAGACAGGAATTAGAGGACGGAAAAAAAGAATGGCAGGACGGTCAGGACACATTTGACCGGGAAATCGCGCAAGGCGAACAGAAGTTACAGGACACCCGCACATTGCTTGACAACACCGAGCAAACGCTTGCACAGTCAAAAAAGAAGCTGGATGATACAAAAGCACAGCTCGATGAAGGAAAACTACAGCTTGAAGAGGGCGAATCAGCACTAAACGCTGCACTGGAGCAATGGAATGCTTCGAAAGCACAGCTGGACGCCGTTTATCAAAGTGAAAAAGCGGCAAATCGCCTTTTGACACAGGCGCAGGCAGAATATGACCGTGTCATGGCGGAGTCGCCTGAGGATGAAGCGTTAGTCGAGCAAGTCACACAGGCGCTTCAGTTTGCACAGGCAGGTGTAAGCGGCTATGAAACGCTTGCAGAATCAAAAGAAACACTTGATACACAGCAAAAAACACTCGAAGAAAAGCGCACCGAATTGGAACAAGGAACCACCCAGTATGAACAAGGACTCGCGCAGTACAATCAGGGACTCGCACAGCTTGAAGAAGGCGAACGCCAATATGCAGAGGGTGTAAATGAACTGGCCGCTCAAAAAGCAAGCGGTCAGGCAAAACTGGATGAATCACTGGCTCAGATTCAAGATGGTGAACAGGAATTAAGCGAAAACAAAGCGTTATTTGAAGAGGAAAAGGCAGAAACCGAACAGAAACTGTCAGACGCTTACGAAGAACTCCTGGATGCAAAAACACAGATCGCAGATATTCAAGCACCGTCATGGTACACCCAGACAAGAGCCACAGATACGGTACTGTCAGGCTTTGAGCAGGACGCTGACCGCGTGGATGCAGTGGCTGCTGTCTTCCCTGTCTTTTTCTTCTTAGTGGCAGCGCTTGTTTGTCTGACGACTATGACCCGAATGGTGGAAGAACAGCGCACACAGATCGGTGTGCTGAAAGCGCTTAGCTATACAAACGGTGCAATTATTGCAAAGTACTTAATTTTCGCAGCCGTCACAACACTGATTGGCTGTATCGTCGGACTGAGTATCGGATTCGTCGTCTTCCCGCGCGTGATCTGGAAAGCATACAGTATGATGTATACCACCCCGCCGATCCATACACCGTTTAACTGGCCGCTTGCACTGCTTGCTTCTGCCGTCTTCTTTGCAGCGACAATGATTGCATCCTTTGCGGCATGCTACAAAGAACTGCGCGAAGTACCGGCAGGGCTCATTCGGCCAAAACCGCCGAAAAACGGAAAACGTGTCTTTTTGGAGCGCGTGACATTCTTATGGCGCCATCTCTCCTTTACGCAGAAGCTTACTATGCGCAATATCCTGCGGGATAAAAAGCGTTTCTTTATGACACTGATCGGTGTAGCAGGCTGTACGGCACTGATGCTCACAGGCTTCGGCTTAAAAGATTCCATCAGCGGCATTGTCGCCTCTCAGTTTGATGATCTTTACCACTATGACCTGAACATTGCGCTCAACCACGATTACGCCCCGGATGAACCGACGGAACGGCAGCAGCAGCTGTTTGACCTGCTCGAGCATTCCTCAGATGTCAGTCAAACATTGACTGCTTCCCAGGAGCAGGTAACTGCAACGTCGAAAAACGGCGAAACAATGAACGCTTATCTGTTCGTTCCGGAAGACAGCAATATGGCGGAAGACTTCATCACATTCAGAAACCGCCAAACAAACGAATCGCTTTCCTTTCCCTCCTCCGGTGCATTGATTACCGAAAAAATGGCGAAGAACCTAAACCTCTCTGTCGGTGATACCATCTCGTTCCAGATGTCCGACGGACAGACGGTTTCTGTACCGATCGAGGGAATCACGGAAAACTACGTATATCACTACATCTACCTTTCGAAAGAACAGTATCACGAACTCTTTTCTAAAGACCCGTCATTCCGCGTCGTATTTGTACAGACGCAAGAGGATGCGGATGTGAATGCGTTGACTACAGAACTTTTGACCAATCAGGAAATCTTAAGCGTCACACAGACCGACACAATGGTAGAAACCTTTACCGATATGTTCGATCGGCTGAATCTCATTATTGTCGTCCTGATTCTCTCTGCAAGTTTGCTTGCGTTTGTTGTGCTGTATAACCTCACCAATATCAACATCACGGAGCGGCTGCGGGAAATCGCAACGATCAAAGTGCTCGGATTCTTTGACAAGGAAGTCGACATCTATGTATTCCGTGAGAATATGATTCTTTCCCTGCTCGGCATGATTTTGGGATGCGGACTCGGCGTATTGCTGCATCAGTTCGTCGTAACGGTTGCAGAGGTCGATATGGTAATGTTCCATCGCACCATCGCATTCCCCTCTTACATTTACGCCATCCTTTTGACACTGGTGTTCACGCTCATTGTACAGGTGGCAATGCATCCGCGTCTGACGCATATCTCTATGGTGGAGTCGTTAAAATCCGTCGAATAATCTACGATAGGAGGGAAAACAAATGAAAAAGGGTGACCGCTCCAAAGAAAACCTGATAAAAACAGCAGAACAGCTTTTATTTGAAGAAGAAAACAGCCACTTTTCCGTCGCACAGATTGCTTCGCGTTCCGGAATTGCAAAGGGTACGTTTTATCATCATTTTAAGCATAAAGAAGATTTGATCAAAGAAGTGGCAATCCGCCGGATGCAGGTCCACTTAGCGGAACTCACCGCGCTTGTAAACGACACCGAAATCCCCTATCTCACACGGTTTTCCCGCTGTATTCTCAGAGCAGCTGAGCTTTCAGAATACTATGACCGCCTGCAAAAGCAAAGCGGTCTCTCCTATGAACAGTATGAGCAGTATCTCGATCGTTTCATTTTGCAGACAGCTGACGCCTTCGCACCCTTTTTAAACGAAGGCGTGCGGATCGGCTGTTTGCGGGTCAAAAATGTGCGGATCTCTTACCTGATTTTCGCGTTCGGTCTGCGGATTCTTAGAAATCACCTGGAAGATGAGGAAAACAGCCGGATCTCGACGATCATCTATGATTCTGCGCAGGAAGTGTTTCACATTCACGAACCGTATGAGCAGGTATAACGAAGTAGATTGCGGGTAAACTTTTGCTGAGGTGATTTTCAATGAAACAAGTTTCGTTTCACGCAGCCAATCAATCACAGGCAGAAGAAATGACTGCTTATTTTAACTCCCTTCCCGCATATATTCAAGAATCAATTCTCCAATCCGGCGCTTCCTTTTCATCCAAAGCGGAAATGATGCAATGCGTTTCCGCACTGACAGAGCTTCGCTAATGTTTAAAAAAGAGCAAGTCAAATTTATTTGGCTTGCTCTTTTTTCTCTGTCTTTTCCTGATCTGGGGGTTTTGATTGACATTATCCGACAAACCCCGTATACTTAAAAGAAGAGACAATCTGCAAGGAGGCGTTTTCTATGGCAAATATGCTCATCCGCAATGGATTTGTGATCGACCCTTCTCAATCCATCTGCAAACCCGCGGATGTTTTGATTGAAGACGGAAAAATCGTGAAAGTGGAAGAAAAAATCACCGATCACGTAGACCGCGTGCTCGAGGCCAAAGGACTCACTGTACTTCCCGGTCTTGTTGATATGCACGTACATCTGCGCGATCCCGGATTTACCGATAAAGAAGATATTCACACCGGCTGCGGTGCCGCAGTGACCGGCGGCGTCACTTCCCTTTTGTGCATGCCGAACACCAAGCCGGCAACCGACAGTGAAGAAGTCATTGATTATATCAATGACAAGGCAAAACGCGCACGTGCAAAAGTTTATATCTGCGGCGCTATTACAAAAGGACTTTCGGGCGCGTCGCTTTCCGACTTTTCGATGTATGAAAAAAAGGGTGTGCGTGCCGTTTCCGACGACGGCCGTCCGGTCGAAAACGAAGCAATGATGGAACAGGCAATGATCGAAGCGGACAAACATGGACTTCTTGTCACGTCCCACTGTGAGGATCTCTCGATCATCAAAAACGGTATCATGAATAAAGGCAAGGTCAGCGAAGAACTCTGCGTTCCCGGCATGGACCGACTGAGTGAAGATTCTGTGACGGAGCGTGAAATCAACATTGCAGAGCGCACCGGAACCCATATTCATATTGCACACGTCAGCACAAAGGGTTCGGTCGAACTGATTCGCGCAGCAAAAAAACGCGGCGTAAACGTCACCGCTGAAACTTGTCCGCACTATTTTGCATACACAGACGAAAAACTTCGTGCAAAGGATGCGGATTTTCGTATGAATCCTCCGCTGCGTGAAGCGGACGATGTAAAAGCGATCATCGAAGGCATCAAAGACGGTACGATCGACTGCATCGTCACCGACCACGCACCGCACACAAAACGTGACAAAGCCGACTTTTTCAAAGCGCCAAACGGTACGGTCGGACTGGAAACCTCACTGGCGGCAGGCATTCGCTTTTTGGTAGAACCGGGCATCATTTCATTTGAAAAACTGATCGAACTGATGAGCACCAACCCGGCAAAAATCTTAGGAATCGAAGCGGGCAGCTTAAAGCCGGGAATGCCTGCGGATATCGCAATCATCGACCCGAATATTAAATGGACCGTATTGCCGGAGCGGCTTGCTTCGAAATCAAAAAATACAGTATTCAAATTTGAACGCATGCAGGGACGTGTCCGTTACACATTTGTAAACGGCGAAATCGTCTACGTCATGCGTTAACACAGAAAGGAACGACTCATATGGGAATGGACAGACTGATTGAAAAAATTATCGCATATAAAAACCCGACCGTTGCAGGTCTTGATCCGAAACTTGCTTATGTACCGGAATATATCCGCAAAGAGTGCTTTGCCGCTTGTGACGATCCGCTCGAGGCCTCTGCACAGGCGCTTCTCTGCTTTAACCGCGCGCTCATTGATGCGCTTTGCGACATTGTACCGGCAATCAAACCGCAGGCTGCTTACTATGAAATGTACGGCTGGCAGGGTGTGCGTACACTCAGCGAAACGATCCGCTATGCAAAAGAAAATGGCATGATCGTCATGACCGACGGCAAGCGCAACGACATTGGCGCCACCATGGAAGCGTACGCAACCGCGCACTTAGGCGTTACCTCTACCGATGCCGGCGAAGTCAGCGCGTTTGACGCAGATATGCTGACTGTAAACGGCTATCTGGGTACAGACGGAATTACGCCGCTTTTAAATGTCTGCAAAGAACGTGACCGCGGTATTTTCGTTCTGGTGAAAACCTCAAACCGCTCGAGCGGCGAATTACAGGACAAAATGATCGGTGACAAACGCGTCTATGAAGTCATGGGCGATATGTGCGAAGCATGGGGTGCAGATACCATCGGTAAATACGGCTACAGTGCCGTCGGTGCGGTTGTCGGCGCAACCTATCCGGAGCAGCTCACCGAACTGCGTGAAAAACTGCCGCACACCTTCTTCCTGGTTCCCGGCTACGGTGCACAGGGCGGCGGCGCAAAAGACGTCTGCGGCGGCTTTGATAAAAACGGAATCGGTGCAATTATCAACTCTTCCCGCGGCATTATGTGCGCATATCAAAAAGAAGGCTGCGATGAAGCCGACTTTGCAGGCGCTGCACGCAGAGAAGCAATCCGGATGCGTGATGACATCATGAATGCGATCGCTTCCCGTTAACATTCATATTTTTTTTAAAAAATACAGGGCAGGAACGAAGAAAACGCGTTTCCTGCCTTGCTTTTTTTCAAAAAACATGGTATTCTATACGACGGAACGGACGAAGCCCGCCCGTGATACAACAATCATTTCGAATAAAAGGGAGTAGCTTGCAGCGAATGCTGTAACAAGTGGCGTCAATACACGGTGTTCTTTCACCCGCTCTTCGTTTTCAATAGCGAGACTTTTGTTCCACACATCAAAGGCGTGGGCAAAAGTCTTTTTTCATTTTTATTTATTTTTATGAAAGAAAGGATTTGGTACAATGGAAGCCTTGTTCGGAAATGTTCTGAACATTCAATGGCAGCAGGTTGTCATGTGGGCAATCGGCGGACTGCTCATTTGGCTCGCAATCAAAAAAGACATGGAGCCGACACTCCTTCTGCCGATGGGATTCGGCGCAATCTTAGTAAACCTGCCGCTTTCCGGTGCAGTCACACAGATTTATGAGGGAGCTGAAGAAATCGGTGTCATTGACCTGTTATTCAACAACGGTATTGCAAATGAGCTGTTCCCGCTCTTGCTGTTCGTCGGTATCGGTGCGATGATCGACTTCGGTCCGCTGCTCTCAAACCCGAAACTGATGATCTTCGGTGCAGCTGCACAATTTGGCATCTTCTTCACATTAAGCGCCGCTGCGCTCTTGGGCTTTGATTTAAAAGATGCTGCTTCCGTTGCAATCATCGGTGCGGCAGACGGTCCGACCTCCATCTTCGTGGCAAACTACTTCCAGTCGAATTACATCGGGCCGATCATCGTGGCAGCATACTCGTATATGGCGCTTGTCCCGATCGTTCAGCCGCCGGTTATCAAACTCCTCACCACCAAAAAAGAACGCCGTATCCGCATGCCGTACGAGCAGAAAAGCGTTTCCAAAACAACACGTATTCTGTTCCCGATCATTATTACTGTAATCACCGGTATTGTTTCCCCGCGTTCTGTTGCACTGATTGGCTTCTTGATGTTCGGTAACCTTTTGCGTGAGTGCGGCGTGCTCAATTCCCTTTCCGAAACCGCACAGAAGGTGCTCGCAAACTTGGTAACCCTGTTCCTTGGTTTGACAATCGCAACCAAAATGCAGGCAGAAGCATTCTTGAATCTGCAAACCTTAATGATCATCGGTTTAGGTCTCGTTGCATTTATCTTCGATACCGCAGGTGGTGTGCTGTTTGCAAAAATTCTCAATCTGTTCTTAAAGAAAAAGGTCAACCCGATGATCGGTGCTGCCGGTATTTCAGCATTCCCAATGTCGGCACGTGTTGTTCACAAAATGGGACTCGCAGAAGATCCGCAGAACTTCCTGCTCATGCATTCGACCGGTGTCAACGTTTCCGGTCAGATTGCTTCGGTCATCGCCGGCGGTCTGATCTTGAACCTCATTGCACGATAAAGGAGGCTTTCTTATGTTTAATATTCCGCTGTTTCTTCAAACGCTTCCGATTATGGGAATGGGTATGTTCGGCATCTTTTGCGTCATCGCAGTCATTATGATCTGTGTCATGATATTAAATAAAGTGACTGGTAAGAAAAAGGACGACGATCAATAATCGCCTGTAGGAGGTTTTTACATGATTTCGATTGATCTTTCCGGTAAAACGGCACTCATTACCGGCGCGGCCGGACAACTTGGCCGTGTCATGGCAAAAACACTTGCCAAAGCCGGTGCGGACATCATCCTGCATTATCACAAAAACGAGGAAAAAGCAAACGCACTCGCGGAAGAAATCCGTTCGTTTGGCGTTCGCTGCTTTATCGTATCCTGTGATGTGGGAGAGCTCGATTCGGTGTACGCAATGCGCGATCAAATTGCGGCATCCTTTTCAATGCCCGATATTATTGTAGATAATGCTGTGGTACAGTATGTGCCATGGACCAGTGTATTGGAACAAAATCCAGCCGACTATGAGAGCCAGTTTAAAAGCTGTGTCATGCAAAACGTCAACATGGCAAAGGCATTTCTGCCGTTTATGAAAGAACGCGGCTATGGCCGGATGATCGGAATCAATACCGAATGTGCAATGCAGAACTTCCCCGGTCAGTCCGCTTATGTATCAGGAAAACGCGGGATGGACGGTGTCATGCGTGTGCTTGCAAAGGAAGTCGGCCCGTTTGGAATCACCGTCAATCAGGTGGCACCCGGTTGGACAATCTCCGATAATGACCGTCAAAATCATACGGAGGTTCAGCCGGAAAGCGATGCGCTCATTCCGTTAAGACGGCGCGGAACCGATCAGGAAGTTGCGAATGCCGTGTTGTTTTTAGCTTCTGACTTAGCAAGCTATATTACGGGGACATACCTTCCCGTCTGCGGCGGCAATGTGATGCCTTGCATCTAAAAACAATCGGATATGATAAAAAACGCTCCTGTCTAAATGACAGGAGCGTTTTTTTGCAAAAAGCAGTATCACCGCGCTTATTTTCGCTTGTCAAACGCCGGATTGTAAGCATAGAAGTTTTTAGAATCCAAACTTTCCTGTGTAATGCGCAGCGCTTCGCTAAAACAATCGGAGTGGAATGCTTTTGCGATCTCATTTTATTTTAGATTTTCCACTTGATTTCAAGACTATCTTCCGAGGCGTTGATACGCTCGATTAAGCAATCCACAACTGTAATTTT
>CALXAM010000006.1 GCA_944386285.1 uncultured Clostridia bacterium
TGGCACGCAAAGAACACCAGCGATAAGGTGCGCAAGGTCATGCAGAGCAAGGGTATGTCAGGCAAGCCGCTTACGACCAATCCGCCTTTCGGGTATATGAAAAATCCCGATAACAAAGACGAATGGAAAATATTTCAGAATACCCACCCTGCAATCATTGACCGGGAAACCTTTACGCTGGTGCAGGAACTGCGCCGACACCGCCGTAGACCTACCAAAAGCGGGATCGTCAGTATGTTTTCGGGACTGCTCTATTGCGCCGACTGCGGAGAAAAGCTGTATTACAGCGTAACCAACAATTACAAGCGGGAGCAAGCCTGCTTCTTCTGTTCTGCGTACCGTAAGAACTCCGATATCTGCTCGGCTCACTATATCCGTGAAAAAGTCGTGGAGCAGCTTGTGCTTGAGAGTATGCAGAGGGTACTGTGGTATGTGCAGAGTTATGAAAAGCTATTTGCACAAAGACAGTTGGAGGAATTCGGCGAGAAGCAAAAGAAAGAGCTTGCTGAAAAGCGCAGGGAGCTTGATAAGGCAAAGCTGCGTGTGCGGGAGATTGACGGAATTATTCAAAAGCTCTACGAGGACAACGCAACCGGCAAAATCAGCGACGAGCGTTTTGCCACGATGTCGGTGTCCCTTGAAAATGAGCAGAGCGAGTTAAAAGACCGTATCCCAGCTTTGGAAAATGAGCTGGAAAATGCCAAAATTAAAACCGAAGGCTTACAGCGGTTCATTGACAAAGCAAAACAGGTTACCCGTCTGGAATCCCTCACGCCCGAACTGGTACACGAATTTATTGAGAAAATCGTGGTATCCGCACCCGAATACAAGGACGGCAAGCGTTATCAGAAAGTTGCGATCTACTACAACGGTGTTGGTATTGTCAGAGAGCCGACAGCTGAAGAAATGGAAGAATACTTCCAAGAGCACATCAGCAGAAAGCCATTCTTAAAGGCAAAAACGGCATAGCCAATGGCTACACCGCATTCACACAACAATATTTCATTGAGATACAAAAGCCCTTGGGGCACCTTCCTTACGGAGGGTGCCCCAATGCCTTGTTCTTTTTTTGTGTTAAAGATCATCCGCATCCTGTACTGGCGTTTCCTTACGGCGGCGACATACACCTGTATAACTGCCAAACGGATCTGTGCTGCTCTGTTCCTGTCCGGCTTTCACAACACGCATCGCCTTTTTCTGCGGTTTCTTCATCTTTTGTTCTTTCAAAAGGGACACACTCCTTTCCCTTTTCAGCATATGCGTTCGTCATGCTGCTATACAAGGAAAAGAAAGGGGTCCGTCATACTTCAACACACATTGTGTCATAGGAAACAAGCATGCCGTATTGCTTTGCATCCTGCTCGATTTCCTCGTGGGATAAATAATTGCAATTATGTGAAAAATGATTCACAACAAACACAGTCGATTCCGTTGCATGTCCTTCGTTGATCAGACGTTCCTTAATTTCAGCATCGGTCTTGAGTCCCATGTGATTGCGCCGCTCGGGTTCTTTTCCGTGCGTACAATCGAGCGAAACCAAATCAAATACAAATCCTTTTTCGGCAATAAAATCCCAAACGCTGTCTACCAGATATCCCGTATCATGCGCATACAGAAGCGTTTTTTGGGTATCATTCTCCTTGATTACATAAATCAAGCATTTCTCAGCCTGATTGTGATCAGCAAGCATCGGATATACAGTATACCGGCCAATCACATATTCCTCATACGGCTGTACCTCCGTCATCGAAACCACGTTCGGCAGTTCGGCATTATATCCAATGGAAGCAACGCGATGATATGCTGCACAAACCGCGTCATTTCCATACGCCTCAAGCACATACGGCGCACGCGGCGACGCATAAGGCTCTTGACGGTTTGCTAAATCCTCCGGATAAAAATGATCCTCATGTGCATGTGTCACAAGCAAATAACGCACCGTATCCAGATTCAGTCCCCCGTGCAGCATATGGTCATACGTATCCGCCGGAAAATCAATGAGCAAATCGTCATTTACAAGTGACTGACTGCGCGTCCGAATATTTTTTCCGCCCAGTTTTTTTGCCTCTTCGCATGCTTTGCATCGACAAAACAGCGCCGGCCATCCCTCTGCTGCAGCTGTTCCGAAATACGTTAATTTCATCAAAACATCCCCTTTATTTTATTACGGCACCTGATGGGTCTTTACATATTGTACAATCGCTTCATATCCTGCCTGACTGAAATGAATTCCGTCACCGCTGTTATACTCTTCCTTCAGCGCACCGTCATCGTCAAGCATCACCGTATCCGTCGCCAAATAATAACATTCAAGCTCTTCAGCCAAATCATAGAGTTTCTGATTCATATTTGTAATCGTTTGATTTCTCACGTTACTCTGCATTTCATATCCAGAGGAAACCGGTAAAATCGCTTCAATTACAAAAATTGTATCGGGAGAGCACTCTTTAAACTCAAGAATCATTTCCCGATATTCTTCCAAAAAGCTCTCCTCATCCATATAACCAATACCGTTGACACCAAAATTCACAATCGCGATTTTGGGTGCAGTAATCCGTACTGCATCCGGAATCGCAACAATCGTTTGATCCTCCATGACAACCGTACGCTTATCCAACGCATTTTCATGAGAAAGTCCTACCTCAGCGAACAAATGATCCTCCGCAATTCCAACGGTTGAAAGCGCTACCGTACGGGAATCTCCAATAAAATAGACATTCTCCATATAACTCTCATCAGCCTCTGCTGTTTCCGCAAGCTGTATCGACGTAACACCATCTGGCTGTTCATACGTTGGACTCTCTATTGATGTGCTTCCCTGCGGATTTTTTAAACAGCTTCCAAAGCAAAGTCTATTTCCACAGACACCGCATACCGGCATGAAAATCCATAGTACGAGTGTTAAAACAATACAAAACGAAATCGTACTGATCAATGCGATCAGTTTCGCGCGTTTGGTCAATCTCATTCACCCTTTTTTGTCGTTTTCTTATCATTATATCATAAAAAGACATGATGTAAACGCATAAACGACATTGTTTTTGAAATCCTCACATTTTTCATTCGAGCATCATCCGTTCATACTGTTCAGCAGGTGCATCATTTTCCTCCATACACTGCTTCATGAAACGGCACATCCGCGCTTCTATATCCGGGTCCGAGATCGGATGCATTTGCTGCGGATCATTTTTCAAATCAAACAGCTGTGTCGGATAGCGATATTGTCCATTTTCGGCACGACTTTGCGTACGCATCACAGGAAGTCCTTTCGTAAAAGAAAACGGCGGATGCTTTTGCATTGTCATAAGCTCTTCCGAATCAAAAAAGGAACGTCTGCCGCCATGGCGCGTCGGCATCAGTGTGTATTGATACAGCGGTGCATTCTCCGGATTCGGTGCACGCAAGTATACGTATCTGCCGTCCGTACAGCCGATCTGTCCGCCATGAATGCCAAACAGCGCCGCTTCTCGAATCGGCGTATCGTCTCGGATCACGCTGTCAAGCGGTTTCCCCTGCATATCACGAGGCAGTGAAATATTAAAAAACGAGAGCAATGTCGCCGGGAAATCAATCGTTTGCACAAGGCTTGACCGACGCACACCGCAAATCCGCTGACGCGGGTCCCAAATAAACAGCGGTGTATTCGCCACCTCATTATAAAACGGAAAATAACATTTTGCCCAGTGATCGTGTTCTCCAAGCATGAATCCATGGTCTGTGCAGACAATCAGCATCGTATCGTCCCACATATCATATCGATCCATCATGTCGAGTACCTTCCCCATCGATTCATCACACATGGACAAAAGCGCCGCATATTCCATTCGTAAATGATGTATGGTTTCCTCATCCTCTGTGACCTTTTGATACGGCGGCCAATCAAACAATGCGCCATGATATTCATGCGGATACAAATCTTTAAAACGCTGCTGTGAATAAAACGGTTCGTGCGGATCAAATGTTTCAATCTGCAAAAACCAGTTATCTTTCTCATGGTTTGTTTTCATAAACGAAAGTCCTGCCGAAAAGGTCAGCGACTGCGGCTGTTTTTCCTCCGTATCCTGATAGGAACGATTCACCAAATCCTGCTCATTCCAATATTCTGCACTCCCCATTCGGCCATTGCGATTTTCAGGCCACTCACCGCCGACAACACCTTTCCACGCGTCGCCTTCCTGACCGCGGAAATTCTCATAGGAACGGTATCGTGTATGATACGTCGCACCGCCATCTTCGAAATAATGATAGTGATCCGTTACTAAGTGCGAGTGAATCCCGTGATCCCGCAAAATCTCCGGCATGGAATCATCAAACGGCTCAAGCGGTCCCCAACTTCTGTGCAGGAAGTTGTACCGTCCTGTATGCAGTTCCCGTCTGGCCGGCATACATGGCATACTTCCGACATAACAGTTATCAAACTGCACGGTATGCGCCGCGAGTCTTGAAAAATTCGGCGTTTTCGTCCAATCACATCCATACGGATTGAGCATTCGCTTATTCAGCGAATCAAACATCACCATAATTGCACGCATTAAAATCCCCTCTTTTCCTGCTTTGGGTTTACCATACCATACGAATTTTGCAAAGTCAATCGTTCTTTCTTGTACGATCAAGGAATTCATGGTACACTGAGAAAAAAGGAGGATCGTTTATGCAGCATATCGATCTCTATTCGTTTCATTGCGGAATTATCGACTGCTTCTGCGAAATGGTTCATGCCGGTTTAAAACCACTTGCATTGAGTGAGCCACTGCCAAGTGCCGCAGAATGTGAAGCATATCTTCCGTTTGTCGAAACATGCACGAAAAAGCATCATATTTTATTTTATCTCGAACCGGACAGCTTTGTAACCGATCTGTTTCCTTTTGAAAAAAACAAAGGAAAAGCGCATTTTTTGTTTTACCGCGATCCCGCTGTCCTTTTCACGTATCACGAAATCAAACAAAGAAAGCAGCAGTACATTGCTTCCGATTCTTACAACGCCGCTGCACGCCGTGAAATTGCATTTTCCTTCGGAACACTTCTCGGCTATCCGTCTGATGGCATTGAACGTCTTCTTGCAGAAAACAAACAGCCGGAACCCTAAGGGTTTCGGCTGTTTGTTATTGTTATGGTTCACATGATTCTATAAACCGCACTGCTGACTGTTCCCAGTACCTCTGATAAACATATGCATCGTTTGGATCAAAATTCAGCTGGTACATTCTGAAAATGACAGGGATATTTTTTGGCTGCCATTGCTCCTCATACGAATAACAATAATGCATTCCTATCGCCCGCATCACTGCACCGCTGCGCGGATTGTTCCGATCATGTGTCGCTGTGATATACGGGTATCCTGCTGCTGCAATTCGATCGACCACTGCCTGCGCTGCTTCGCGCATAAATCCATGATGCCAGAAAGGTGTGCGAAGCCCGTAGCCAAAGTCATAGCTGTCTGCTTCACCAAGCACCACATATCCAATCGGACGATTATCTGTTTGCCGGCAGATTGCGTATCGATATGCCGACGGTTTTTCATAGTAAGAAAGATAGTTTTCTCTAAGCATTGTTTTTGCCTCTTGTTCGTCTTTCGGACAAAACCAAGGCAAAAATGTATTCGCTTGTTCATCACGCATGATTTCAAAAAAATCCGGTAAATCTTCTTCTCGAAAACGGCGGAGAATCAAACGATCCGTCAAAATCATCGGCGTATTCTCAATGATTTTCATGAGAAGGATCCTCTTGCGGTGCAGTTTCCATTTGCTGAACATGACGGCGAATCGCAGCAAAGCTTTCTGCACTGATGACATGTTCAATCCGGCAGGCATCCTCCGAAGCAGTCTTTTGGTCTACGCCAAGCGCGCACAGCCATGCAGACAATAATCGATGCTTTTCATATACCGCCTGCGCAATTTCCATTCCTTTTTCCGTCAATGTCAAATAACCGGCGCCGTCCATATTTACATATCCATTTTGGCGCAAATTTTTCATTGCCACACTGACACTCGGTTTAGAAAACGAAAGCTCGTTTGCCACATCAATCGACCGAACCGAGTGAAAACGCTGCTGTAAGACAAGGATTGTTTCCAAATAGTTTTCTGCCGATTCCTGTATCTTCACATTCTGACCTCCAGTTTCTCTTTTTTATTATTATAGCACAGACCTCTATAAAAGGGCAACGGATAAACTTTTTTAAAAGAATCGTAATTTCCTACTTGACACCGAAGTTAGTTTATGCTAACATAATAATAGTTAGCGAACACTAACGATAAATACAACTGCGCAGGAGGGGTTTATGATGCCGCTTACTTTGACAGCACCAGGTGAAACCGTTTCTATTAAACGGATCACCGGCAAAACACAAACACAACATTTTTTAGAAAGCCTTGGTTTTGTTCTTGGATCGGTTATTTCTGTCATCTCAGCGAATCAAAGCGGTTTGATTGTTTCAGTCAAAGGTGTTCGTGTTGCACTAAGCCGCGAACTGGCAAATAAGATCTTTGTTCTGTAAAAAGGAGAATGGTATGAAAACGCTCAAAGAGACCAAAACAGGGGAATCTGCTATCGTTCAAAAACTACATGGCACCGGCGCCATCAAACGGCGTATTATGGATATGGGGATCACAAAAGGCGTTTCGGTATTTGTTCGAAAGGTAGCCCCCCTTGGTGATCCAATGGAAGTAACCGTACGCGGCTATGAATTGTCCTTGCGAAAAGCAGACGCAGAAATGATTGAGGTCGAATGACCTCCTTTTTCACCTACACAAGTTAGTTTTAACTAACAAATTTGAAAAGGAGAATTGAAAATGCCACTGAAAATCGCGCTTGCCGGCAATCCAAACAGCGGAAAAACGACGCTCTTTAATGTTTTGACCGGTTCAAATCAATTTGTCGGCAACTGGCCGGGCGTCACCGTTGAGAAAAAGGAAGGACGTTTAAGGCACGAAAAGGAGATTACCATCACGGACCTTCCGGGAATTTACTCTCTCTCCCCTTATACGCTCGAAGAAGTCATCACACGTCAATATCTTTTAGAAGAACATCCCGATGTGATTTTGAATATTGTGGACGCTTCGAACCTGGAACGTAATCTCTTTTTAACAACACAGTTATTAGAGCTTGGAATTCCGGTTGTCGTCGCACTCAACATGATGGATGTTGTAGAAAAAAACGGAGACGTTATCGACACCGCCGCGCTGAGTAAATTACTCGGATGCAGTGTCGTCACCATTTCTGCATTAAAAAGCAAAGGAATTTCTGCGCTGATTCAAACAATAAAAGAAGACGGTACCGCGCGCTCAGTCACTCCACCGCACCGTTTTGACGACACAGTCGAACAAGCGCTTGAACAAATCGCTGCCCATCTGCCGCCGACCGTTAAAGCATCACAAGCGCGTTTTTATACCATCAAATTATTTGAGCGGGACAGTAAATTGCCAAGTTCCTTTGAACCAGTTCTGCGCGCTTGTGAGCCGATCATCGAATCGGTTGAAACAGCGCTTGACGATGATGCCGAAAGTATTATCACAGCAGGCCGATATCTCTTTTTAACATCGGAAATCGCACGCTGCTACCGCAAAAAAACGCAGAAGAAACATTCAACTTCTGACAAAATCGATCGGATTGTAACCAATCGATTTGCCGCGCTTCCAATTTTTGCAGTCATCATGTTTTTGGTCTATTTCATCTCTGTCACAACGGTCGGTACTTTTGTGACGGATTGGACGAATGACGGATTATTCGGCGAGGGATTCCATCTGTTTGGAATCGGTGCCGGCGAATACGAAACTGCTGTCGAAGCATTTGAAGCTGACCCCACACTGGAAGAACCATCTGCTTCTGATTACGGCATATGGGTAAATGGCATCCCGGTTTTGCTTGAAAACGGCTTAGATGCAATCAACACGGCGCCTTGGCTAAAGGATTTGATTCTAAACGGAATTGTCGCAGGTGTTGGTGCGGTTCTCGGCTTTGTTCCGCAGATGCTCGTACTGTTTTTCCTGTTGGCCTTTTTAGAATCGTGCGGATATATGGCGCGAATCGCATTTATCTTAGATCGTATTTTCCGCAAATTTGGTCTCTCGGGAAAATCGTTTATTCCAATGCTCATCGGTACCGGCTGCGGCGTCCCGGGTATTATGGCTTCGCGTACCATCGAAAATGAGCGTGACCGCAAAATGACCATTATGACGACAACATTTATCCCGTGCAGCGCAAAACTTCCGATTATTGCGATGATTGCGGGTGCACTGTTCGGCGGCGCATGGTGGGTTGCACCCAGTGCCTACTTTGTAGGAATTGCCGCCATCATCACATCCGGCATTCTCTTAAAGAAAACAAAACTGTTCTCTGGCGATCCGGCGCCATTTGTAATGGAGCTTCCCGCCTACCACTGGCCAACTGTACGCAATATTTTAAGCAGCATGTGGGAACGCGGCTGGTCGTTTATCAAAAAAGCAGGTACCGTCATTCTGCTCTCCTCAATCTTCATCTGGTTTACATCGACCTACGGCATTGAAAACGGCCAGTTTGCCGCCGTTTCCGAAAACTCCAACAGTTTTATCGCAATGATCGGCAGCGTCTTCGCCTGGATCTTCGCACCGCTCGGTTTCGGTACCTGGCAGTCCGCGGTTGCCGCAATCAACGGACTTGTGGCAAAAGAAAACGTTGTCAATACGTTTGGTATTCTTTACGGATTTGCAGAAGTTGCTGAAGACGGAGCGGAATTCTGGAGTCGCCTTGCCGCAGATTTCACTGTTGTTTCTGCCTACGCATTCTTAGTATTCAATCTGCTCTGTGCACCGTGCTTTGCTGCAATCGGTGCAATCAAACGGGAAATGAACAGCGCAAAATGGACCTTTATTGCCATTGGTTATCAAACGATTTTTGCATATGCAGTTGCATTGTGCATCAATCAAATTGGTTCCCTCATTCTGTTTGGCACATTCTCCGTATTTACGGTGGTTGCATTTCTCATTGTTGCCGCATTCCTTTGGCTGTTATTGCGTCCCGCAAAACAATCAGAAAGAGTTCGGTTGAAAGGAGCATCTAACGCATGAATCCGCTTGATTTTATTATCGCAAACGCCGGCAGTTTCATTGTGGGTGCACTTCTTTTGGGAATTGTACTGGCTATTCTTTGGCGGATGTATAAAAAGCATAAAGCAGGAAACACTTCCTGCGGGTGCGGATGCACAAATTGTCCTTCCGCCTCAATCTGCCATAAAAAGTAACGATTAAATAAATGCGCCGAAAACGTGGCACCTTTCTTACGGAAGGTGCCACGTTTGTTTAAGACAACATATGATCGTCAGTGAAAGTGCATAATCAAAATTCATGAATCGTGACGATCACTGATTTACAGCATCGGTTTCCACCGTCAATCACATGAATCATTATTTGTTCTTTTCGCATGAAGCGTACACGCTGACTGAATTAACCGAAATGTATTTTTATGATAATCAATCACGCCCTCAGTCCGCAGCTTAGACAGTGCCGCAGAAAGTGCACTGCGGTCACATCCAAGATAATCTGCAAGCTGCTGCCGGTCAAACGGAATGGAGAACAGCGTTTTTCCTTCCATGTCTGCATACGCAGACAAATAAGAAAGAATCTTTTCCCGCAGCGTGCGACGCGACAAGTGTTCAATTCTCCCGGTCAAAAAGACATTTTTCTGCGCAAAATGAACGAGCAAATTTGCAACCATCTTCTGATGGAACAAACAGGACTTTTCGCAAGGCGCAAGAAAGCGGCTGCATTCAAAATAACGAATCACCGTGTGTTCCTTTGCACATACCGATACGCGAAACGGAAGATTGCCAAATGCAAAAGACTCTCCAAACAAATCACCGGCTTCCAGCTGCGAAAGCAAAAGTTCCCCGCCATCCGCTTCTTGTCGTATAATCAATACTGCGCCGGATTCAATCCAGCCAAACCGCGCCATTGTCTCTCCCGCCAAAACAATCCATTCTCCGGCATCATATACTTTTACAACAGGTGCTAAACAATGAAGCGCCTGCATTTTTTCTTCTGCTGTTAAACCGCTAAACAAAAATACGGGATGTTCCATTTCAATCCTCCTTTTTGTTGTAACCACAACATATTTTTTGATTTTAATATACTATACTATAACCAATTCGTCAAACAGTCTATCACGGTTCTCATATATTCAAGGAGGAATATTCATGATCCGAACAATTATTAAAATTGATCCGGCACTTTGCAATGGATGCGGTGCATGCGCGCGCGCATGTCATGAAGGCGCAATCGGCATGGTTGACGGCAAAGCCGTTTTGCTCCGGGAAGACTACTGCGATGGTCTTGGTGACTGTCTGCCGGCATGCCCTACCGGTGCGATTTCATTTGAAAAACGGGAAGCGGCTGCTTACAACGAAGAAGCGGTAAAAGCAGCGCAGCAAAAGTCAAAACAGGCGGCACCGCTGCCCTGTGGATGCCCGGGAAGCCAAGCCAAAACCATCTCTCACACGAAAGCTCCTGTTTCGCAAACATCCGCTCCTTTAGAGAGTCAACTTTCTCAATGGCCGGTACAGCTTTCACTTGTTCCGATCAATGCACCATATTTTAACGGCGCACATCTCCTGATTGCTGCCGACTGTACTGCATACGCTTATGCAGACTTTCACAATCGGTTCATCCGCAATCGGATTACACTGATTGCTTGTCCGAAACTTGACAGCGATCCGTATACGGAAAAACTCACCGCGATTTTTTCGCAGAACGATATTCAAAGCGTTACGATTGTGCGTATGGAAGTTCCGTGCTGCGGCAAAATTGTACAGACCGTAAAAAGTGCACTGGCGGCAAGCGGAAAAATGATCCCTTGGCAAATTCATACGGTAAAAACCGACGGCACATTGATCGAATTCTAACATAAATAAAAAAGAACCGCCCTATGGCGGTTCTTTTTTATTTTCAGCATTACAATGTGATATAGTGCGGAATGATATCTTCATACACACCGTCTTTGTTGCAAAATCCCTCAGGAATTACACCGAGTTTTACAAATCCGAGCTTTTCATAAAGCTTTAGCGCAGAAGTATTGGACTGCACAACGGCATTAAACTGTAAAATACGAAACCCCTTTTCTTTGGCTTTTGTCATACAATCCCTTACCAGCGTTTCTCCGATATGACATCCACGTTTATTCTGTTTAACCGCAAAGCTTGCGTTACAGATATGACCGCACCGACCGACATTATTGGTTGGACAGTAATTCCAGCTGCGGAAATGCACGTCCCTCATCAACGACAGTATTCCAAATTGCGATACTGTCCGCAAGTGTTTCCTCTGTTACCTGTTCCATTACAATGTTCATTTGAATCTCCCCTTTATCTATCACACAAGTCATCGATGCCTATTTCCCATATTCCTGCAAAACACCGGAACAAGCTGCATTTTCATGATTCCTTTTTCAGTCATACCCGTTATCCTGCTTTTCAAACAGCATACGATGCTTCATGAAGAAATCAAAATAGACTTTCACATTCTCAAGTTCCCACCAATTTTGAATCGTCACCGGATTTAAGTCTAAATTATAAATTTTCGCATGCTCCATTGCCAGTAAAAACGGAGAATGGGTTGCAATAATGAACTGGCATCCACAGTATCTCGCCATTTCTTCAAGCATGTTTACCAATTCGAGCTGCATCTGCGGTGACATGCTGTTTTCCGGTTCATCCAGACAGTAAAGCGCATCATTTTTTAGCTTGGACTCAAAATACAAAAGAGCAGTTTCCCCGTTGCTATTGAGCTTCAGTTCCTCGCCTGCCGTTCTTCTGATGAACTGGCGCCGTGACACAGATTTCCTGCGTGAAAGGACCTGCAGCCGCAGCGCTTCATAGTCGTCAAGACTTCGAAATTTCACTGTATCGCCAAACTTTAAATAGCGCCACTCTTCACGGGCGTCCTCTTTGCTTTCTCCAATTTCATTATTATTGGTCCGTACAGTGAGCATATAGTCGAAAATATCATCACTTGTAATCACTCTGCTGCCGTTTGGGATACGATGCCGAAATCCCTCATCGTCATACCCCAACGTATAGGTGCAGTGTGCCACATAAGACGCAAACATTTCACCCGAATTAAACGGCGCAATTCGGTTCAGTTCAAGTTTTTGCGCAATTAAATTTAAAAGCGTACTTTTTCCGGAACCGTTCCCACCATAGAAGATCGTAATTCGATCAAATGTAATATCAGACAGTCCTTTTTTCGAAAACAAACCGCACGGATAAGGATTATCAATATAACCGTGCGCTCCTCCGTTATGTGCCGCTCTTTTCTTCAGCAAATCCTCTTCCAAATCAATCGGAAGTGTAAAGTTTTCCAAATACATCAAACGCACTTCCTCTGTAAAGCTTTCTTTCCCAAAATAAATACATGCATCTTATCTATATGATTGTTACAGCTCTTGTCCATCGAGTGCTTGTTTCAGGAACGCTTCTTATTTAAAATTATATTCCGTTCGCTAAAAAAAACAAGTGCGGTTTCATAAAACCGCACCTTTCTCAATTTCGTATAAAACGTCTGCTGAAAAAAACATCCTCACACATATGGTGAGGATGTTTTTCTAATCGCTTCTCTTATTTATCTAAACTTTTCATGGTGGGGACGAAAGCAGACTCCCTTTTACAAGCTACGGATTTCAACGAGAGCCTTCTATATCTCGCTAAAATCAAAATCTTCAATTCAAGGTTACAGCAGGTTTCCGCTCTTATACGGATTGAAATGTGTAAGATTTGATGTAGTTGATGTAGTCAGCTCGTCCAGCCAATACAACCGATATATACAATAAATTCGGGTGTGCCGATATTCCTTTATGGAAATCCAACACACCCGATATTTTACACTGTTTTGAAGTAAAAATCAAGACCTTCAAATTCTGAGCGCCTCAACTCCTTTG
>CALXAM010000007.1 GCA_944386285.1 uncultured Clostridia bacterium
TCTTTGCTCCACTTCCGATGTGGTGTCCCTTTCTTTCCCATTCCTATTCCTCCTTTTTCTCTTATTTTACTACGAAAAAGTAGACACCCACACTTTTGTGAGTGTCTACTTTCATTTTACAGGTGCACCGGAATATTCTTTCCGGTGCTTCTTTTTTATTGAGAAAGCATGTATCAAAAAAACTCAGTATGCAACACCCTGTGCAATCATTGCATCAGCAATTTTCTCGAAGCCTGCAATGTTTGCGCCGGCAACAAGGTTGCCCTCCATGCCATATTTTTTCGCTGCGTTGTATGTATTATGGAAGATATTCACCATAATATCATGCAATTTTGCATCCACTTCCTCGAATGTCCAAGAATAACGCATCGAGTTCTGACACATCTCAAGACCAGAAGTTGCAACGCCGCCTGCATTTGCTGCTTTCGCAGGAGCAAACAGGACGCCAGCTTTCTGCAGTGTTTCAATTGCTTCCGGTGTGGACGGCATATTTGCGCCCTCAGCAACTGCCATAACGCCATTTTTGACAAGCAGTGCGGCTTCTTCGCCGTTCAATTCGTTCTGAGTAGCACACGGCAGTGCGATATCGCACGGAATGCTCCAGATGCCACGGCATCCTTCCGTATAAACAGCACCTTCAACACGATCAGCATATTCTTTGATGCGTCCGCGCTCAACCTCTTTGATCTGTTTTATCACATCCAGGTTGATGCCGTTTGCATCATAGACATAGCCGTTTGAATCAGACATTGCAACGACTTTACCACCAAGCTCTGTTGCTTTTTCAGTTGCGTAAATTGCAACGTTACCAGAGCCGGAAACGACAACTGTTTTTCCTTTGAACGAGTCATTTTTCATATTTTTAAGCATTTCATCGGTGAAGTAGCACAAACCGTAACCGGTAGCTTCTTTTCTTGCGAGAGAACCGCCGTAGGAAAGGCCTTTGCCGGTCAAAACGCCGGTAAATTCATTGCGCAGACGTTTATACTGGCCAAACAAATAACCAATTTCACGTGCGCCAACACCAATATCACCAGCCGGAACGTCGGTATCCGGACCGATGTATTTCGAAAGCTCTGTCATAAAGCTCTGGCAGAAACGCATGATCTCTCCGTCGGATTTGCCTTTCGGATCGAAGTCAGAACCGCCTTTGCCGCCGCCCATCGGCAGACCTGTTAAGCTGTTTTTAAAGCACTGCTCAAATCCCAAGAATTTAATAACAGAAGCGCACACAGACGGATGCAGACGCAGACCTCCTTTGTACGGACCAATTGCGGAGTTAAACTGTACACGGAAGCCACGGTTCACCTGAACTTTGCCGTTGTCATCTACCCAAGAAACACGGAACTGAATGAAACGCTCCGGCTCCACGATGCGATCGATAACGCCAGTATCAATGATCGACGGATTCTGCTCTACGACCGGTTCAAACGATTCAAGAACTTCTCTGACTGCCTGTAAAAATTCGCTTTCGCCTGCGTTGCGTTTTTCTACGGTTTCATAGACACGCTGCAGATATTCGCTTTTAAATGCCATATGGACTCTCCTCCCAAAAAGATGGTTGCAGCGGTCAAATCGTGCTGCATATGCCGCCTTGCGGTATATTGGTATTATTATAGCGATTTTCTCTTTAAAATGCAAGAGGTTATCAAAAAAAATTCGTATTCATTTGTTAAAATACCGTAAAACCAAAAGACAAGCATTGTGTTTTGCAACACAGCAGCTTAAAAACTGCAAAATCAGAAATAGATCTGCACTTTTGCTTCAGAAATACGAAAGATTTCATTTTTGCTCTGCCAAAACGATTGCATTTTGCTTGTTTGTGCGGTATGATAAACACAAATCAACAAGGTTTTGAGAGGAAGGATTCAATATGGATCAGTCGTCATTTACGGAAACACATGTTTCAACCAGACGGATCTATGAGGGAAAAATTATCAATGTACGTGTAGACGACGTGCTGTTACCAAATGGAAATGAAGCTGTGCGTGAAATTGTCGAGCACAACGGTGCTTCTTGTGTTGTGCCCGTCACAGACGATGGCAAAGTATATATGGTACGTCAGTACCGCTATCCTTTTGCACGGATGGTGCTGGAAATTCCAGCTGGAAAACTGGATGCAGGGGAATCACCGGTAGACGCAGCAAACCGCGAACTTGAAGAGGAAATCGGCATGCGTGCATCGGAACTTGTTTATATGGGCGAGTTCTGTCCGTCGGTTGCATACGATACAGAAGTGATTCATATGTATCTGGCAACCGGATTGACACCATCTGTTCAGCATCTGGATGATGATGAGTTTTTGCGTGTTGAAATGTATGATCTGGATGAAGTTGTCCGTATGGCAATGGACAATGAACTCATTGACGGAAAAACAATTGCCGCCATTTTAAAAGCAAAACGCATTCTTGAAACAAACAGCGCAAAGGCTTGACAAATCGGGCATCGGCGCGTATACTTAAAGGCAAATCGGATGATAGAAAATGACTGTGAACGGAACGGATTTGCCAATGTATTCAGTCAAAGAGACAAAGCGGATGGTGAAAGCTTTGGAATACGGCAAAACTCCTGCTCTCCGCGAGTCCGACGATGAAAATCGCCGCGCTTATGCCAGCGTTATCGGCAGCAAAAGCGGTGCTGCATCAATGTGCAGCACAATCCGGGTGGTACCACGGAAACGCACAGGCGTCTTCGTCCCAGTTGATGGGAGGAAGGCGCTTTTTTGATTTTCCCCATCCGAGCAAATTTTATTTTTGGAGGAATCTCTTTCATGGAATGGACATCTCTTAACGATTTGCGGGAAAAGTATCTTTCCTTTTTTGAAAGCAAAAACCATACACGGTTAAAAAGCTTCCCGCTCATCCCGATTAACGACAATAGTTTGTTTTTAATTAACTCTGGCATGGCGCCGATGAAAAAATACTTCCTCGGACAGGAAACACCGCCCAATACCCGTGTTACCACCTGCCAGAAATGTATCCGTACTCCGGACATTGAGAATGTCGGTAAGACAGCACGTCATGGTACTTTCTTTGAGATGCTCGGTAACTTCTCGTTTGGTGACTATTTTAAACGGGAAGCAATTACATGGGCATGGGAATTTTTCACCGAAGTATTAAAAATGCCGAAAGAAAAGCTGTATGTCTCTGTCTATTTAGAGGACGATGAGGCATATGACATCTGGACAAAGGAAGTCGGTGTCGAAGAATCGCACATGGTGCGCATGGGCAAAGAGGACAACTTCTGGGAGCATGGTACCGGTCCGTGTGGTCCATGCTCGGAAATTTATTTTGACCGCGGCGAAGACAAAGGCTGCGGCAGTCCGGACTGTCACGTCGGCTGTGAGTGTGACCGTTTTGTCGAGGTGTGGAACCTCGTGTTCTCACAGTTTGATTCTGATGGCAATGGTCACTATGCGCCGCTTGCACAGAAAAACATCGACACCGGTATGGGCCTTGAGCGGTTGGCTTGTGTCATGCAGGGCGTCGACAACCTGTTTGAAGTTGATACCATTCAAAACATCATGAATCATATTAGTAAAATTGCCGGCGTCACCTATCACGAAGACGAGAAAAAGGATATTTCCCTGCGCGTCATTACGGACCATATCCGTTCCACTACCTTTATGATCGCAGATGGTGTCATGCCGTCCAATGAAGGACGCGGCTATGTGTTGCGCCGTCTTTTACGCCGTGCTGCGCGTCATGGACGTCTGCTCGGTATCACGAAACCATTTTTGTATGAAGTGGTAGAAACAGTTGCACGTGAAAATCACGCAGCTTATCCGGAGCTTTCTGAAAAAGTAGAGTATATCAGCCGTATGGTGAAAAACGAAGAAGAAAGCTTTTCCAAAACGATTGAAAAAGGCTTCGAACTGTTAAATCAGATGATCGATGAAATCGATACCGCTTCTGTTGAACGTCCAGTTCTTGCCGGAACACAGGCATTTCGTCTGTATGATACCTATGGATTCCCGCTTGACTTGACCCGTGAGATCATTGCAGAACACGGAATTCAAGTGGATGAGGAAGAATTTGTTCGTTTGATGAATGAACAGCGCGAACGTGCCCGCAATGCACGTGCAACCGGCGATGCGTTTGGCGTAGGCGATGATTCCCTCTCCGATCTGACCGAGGACACCGTGTTTGTCGGCTATGAACAGACCGAGTGTGACGCAGTCATCCGTGCCATCCTGTTCGAGGGTGAACGTGTGGGAACCGCACTTGCAGGTCAGAAAGTTGTTGTCGTTACCGACACTACCCCGTTCTATGCAGAAAGCGGCGGTCAGGTTGCCGACAAAGGCGTCATCACCGCAGACGGTGTGCGTTTAAATGTATATGACGTACAGAAATCGAACGCAGGCGCACAGATTTTACATCTCTGCGAAGTAAAAGAGGGCACCGTAAACGTTGGTGACCATGTCTACATGGATGTAAACAATGCGCTTCGTGATGCGATTGCAAGAAATCACACCTGTGCACACTTGCTCCACGCAGCACTCCGCAAGGTGCTCGGCAACCACGTACATCAGGCAGGCCAGCTTGTCAACGCACGTGAATTACGTTTTGACTTCTCCCACTTTGAAGCAATGACCCGCGAAGAGCTTGACCGTGTTGAACAGGAAGTCAACCGTGTCATTTTGAACGCAGTACCGGTTCTGCGCTATGAGACCGATATCCAGTCGGCAAAAGACAAAGGCGCAATGGCATTGTTTGGTGAAAAATATGGTGAGCGTGTACGTGTATGCGAAGTGGGCGACTTCTCGATTGAGTTGTGCGGCGGTACGCATGTCGAAAACAGCGCAAAAATCGGCTTGTTCAAGATTCTTTCTGAAAGCTCGGTTGCCGCAGGTGTGCGCCGTATCGAAGCAGTTACAGGCTACGGTGTACTCGATCTGATCTCCGCACAGGAATCTCTGATCCAAAAAACAGCAGAGAACTTGAAAGCGCCGAACATGATGGAAGTGGCAAATCGTGCTGCACAGGTCATGACAGAACTGAAAGAAAAAACAAATGAAGTGTCTGCACTGACCCAGAAAATTGCGGACAGCAAAATCGAAGGCTTGTTTGAAAACATCCAGCGCATCGGTGAGATCGGTTATGTCACCGCAATGTTCAGCGGAACAAAATCAGATTCTCTGCGTGTGCTTGGCGATAAGATCAAAGAACGCGCACCGAAATGTGTGACACTGCTTGTGGGTGTCAACGAAGGCAAAGGCACCATGCTGTGCGTCTGCGGCAAAGATGCAGTAGCTGCCGGTGCACATGCAGGCAAGATCGTTGGCAAAGCAGCCGCAGTTGCAGGCGGTAAGGGCGGCGGACGTCCGGATAGTGCAATGGCCGGTATTGCACAGCTTGATAAAATTGATGAAGCTTTCCTGGCACTGCCGGAAATTTTGAAAGAATTTATCAACCAATAAGAAAGGGGCTTTCTTACAATGGACTGTATCTTTTGTAAAATCATTGCCGGAGAAATTCCATCTAAGAAACTGTATGAAGACGAAGATGTACTGGCTTTTTTGGATGTTTCACCACAGGCGCCGGTTCATTTCCTTGTAATTCCAAAAGAACACATTGAAAGCATGGCAGCAATCACACCGCAAAACAGCGCAATTCTCGCAAAAATAGGCGAAGTAATCGCGAAACTTGCAAAAGAACAACATCTTGAGGACGGATTCCGTGTGATTACCAACACCGGTGTCAACGGTGCGCAATCCGTAAAACATCTTCATTTTCACGTCCTTGGCGGCGTAAAACTCAGTGAATCGCTCTGTTAAAAATCTATCTTTCCTTCTTTTGGAGGAACGGCCATTAGCCGCAGTTGGAATGTCCTTTCTGGCTGCGGCTTTTGCCGTTTCTTTTTTTGACCTTTCTTTGTCGATTTTTGTCGGATTTTGTATTTTATCTGTATTATTATGTATCGTATTGTTTCATCGTGCACCCAGAATTTCACTCCGAATTGCCGCTGCGATTTGTGGTGCAGTATTCTTGTTCTGTTTTCAGTACACACGCTTTGATCTCTCTTCTTTTGAAAATCAGACGATTTCACTGACTGGCCATGCAGTCGATACCGAACAAACCAATGCAAACACCAAATTTATATTGGAGTCCGCACATTTGAATGGTCAAACACGTACATTTCGTGTCATGGTCTACATGCGAGGAGAACCGACATGGGAAGATGGGGACACGGTAGATATTACTGCATCGGTATTTACTGCAGAGAAAACAGACGCCTTTGACTCTTACCGATTTTTGCACGATAATAATTTGGCCGGAACTGTTTGGGCTTCCGATGCAGTTGTAATCGAAACGGGAAGTCCGCCGCCGATGACACGATTCAAACAACTCAAAAACATGTTATCCGATATCATTCGTGCACAAGTTCCGGGTGAAGAAGGCGCACTGCTTAGCGCAATGTTATTCGGTGACACAGAAAATCTTTCTGATTTGACGATATCTTCCTTTCAAGCAGCAGGCATTGCACATTTATTCAGCGTATCGGGATTTCATATTACACTTTTTTCGCTGTTCTTAAAACGGTTTCTCCAAAGGCTTCACCTTTCCCGTAGGAAAAGTGCGTTTTTTGCACTTGTCGGTGCGTGGAGCTATGTGCTATTATCCGGCGCCCAAATCCCGGCGGTTCGTGCCGGAATTATGGCAACTGCTGTGCTGATCGGAGAACTCGTCGGACGCAGAAGTGATGCGGTCAACAGTTTATTCGGTGCAGGTTTATTGATCGTCTTATTGTCTCCTTGGTCGATTACGTCCGCAAGCTTTTTGCTTTCTTTTTCGGCGACATTCGGACTTTGTGTGTTGTCTCCTGCGCTGATGCGTACTGTCAAGATGATTTTACCAATCAAAGTGCGGGTATTCACAACCATTCTTTCGTCTGTTTGTGCCTCTATCTCTTGTTCGATCTCCATTCTATTTGTCACTGCGTATTTTTTCGGCGGAATCAGCTTGATCTCTCCGATTGCCAATCTGTTAACCATCTTCCTTGTTCCATCGTCTCTTTTGTTAACGCTTATCGGCTTTCTTCCCGGAATGGATCTTTTTACTTCACTGGCATCCGCACTTCTTCGCCTTTTCTGTCAACTGGTTGAAACATTATCGAAACTGCCTTATGCTTTTTTCGGATTTTCTACACCGCAGGGCGAAATCGCACTCGTGGTGTTTGGCATGATATTTGTCGGATTTATTCTCTTCCTTCCAAAACTGCGTCACCATAGCATTCGTTTTATTTTCTTCTTGCTGGCTGGCATAACGGTCTTCTTATTCGTGTCTGAACAAAACAACATGCAAACATCTATGATTTCAACCTTTTCCTATTCCGATGAAATGCAGGCGGTTGTCTGTGCGCAAAACGGAGAAGCCGACGTTATTTTATTAGGCGGCGCACGGGACTATGGCACTTCCCTGTTATCATTTTTAAGAGCAAGAAATATAAAAACCATTCGATCGCTCATTTTTACAGACCCATCAAACAGTTCGATCACACCGGTTTATTTTCTCAATCAAACGCTTGGCATTGAATATGTCGTTTTGCATCGGGAAAACGTATTATACGAACCACTCAGAGATGCCGGAATGCAAACAATTACATTTTCAAACAATATTTCACGTCCCATTTTCGGTGACCTGTTGGTGTTGTGCAATGAATCAGGGGTTGTCACCGTGAAAATGAAGAAATACAACGTAACCGTCTCTATATCAACCGATCAGATTGTTTCAGATGCGCAAGTGCAATTCTTACGTGTAAACAATTTGAAAACACTATATACAACAGAGGAAATTTATTCTATAATAATGAAGGCACCGCCCGATTTTACCCTTTCGGGCGGAACCAACGCGTTTTTCAGTGATCCGTCTATAACAATTTGGATCGCCCCGTCGGGCAATATTTCTGTGTGGAGGTGAATCGATGCCGGTTTTAGAAGATCGCGCACTGATGGAAGCGCTGAAATCAAAAAAGATTTCGAATGTCTATTACTTGTATGGTGCAGAACCGGCATTCACACTGGCAGCACTCAAAAAAATCAATATGCGCGTTGATACCGGCAGTTTTGACGAATTTAATCGGATTACATTTGACGGTGATCGGTTGTCGGTTGAAGCCTTGGCAGAACATTGCGAAACACTTCCTATGATGGCGCCGCAGAAACTTTTGCTTGTACGAGATTTAAACGCAGACAAGCTTACAGAGTCATCACTCACACAGTTGCTTGAAGTAATCTTAAATATTCCCGATACATCGGTGCTTGTATTTTGCTGCACTGTATTTGATCCCGGAGAAAAAAAGGTCTCCGCAAAAAATAAAAAACTCATTGATGCAGTGAAAAAAGCGGGCATTGTCTGCCGGTTTGATCCAAAAGATGCAAATACCATTTGCCGCGCACTTTGTGAACGTGCCGCAAAGCAATATATTCGCTTAGAAATCGATACAGCACAAATGCTTATTGAACGTTGTGGTTCAAATTACAGTACCCTGCTGAATGAAGTGGATAAGTTATGCGCCTATGTCCAAGAAGGCGAGATTACGAAACAAGATATTCTGTTATGCTGTACGCCCTCCGCTGAGGCCGGCGCATTTACATTGGCAAAACAACTATTGCTTTCTCAATACGGGGCTGCGTTGGAAACGCTTGATAAACTGTTTTATCTAAAACAGCCGCCGGCATCGATTACAGCGGCGCTTTCAATGGCTTTTGCCGACATCTACCGTGCAAAAGTTGCGATTGCTGCAAAAAAGAACACCGATGAAGTTGCCTCCGATTTTTCTTATCCGAAAAATCGTCTGTTTGCAGTGCGAAATGCCTATCGTGATGCAAACCGGTTTTCATTGTCACAGATTCATGCCTGTATTGATGCACTATACCGTGCAGACCGCAGTATTAAATCATCGAAGGCGGACAATCGGCTGATTTTGGAGCAAATGATCGGAGAAATCGCACAAATGATGCGTTCAGAAAGGAATTCATGGACAAAATAAAAGTATCCCGCGCCGTTATTGTAGAGGGGCGCTATGATAAAATCAAACTTTCGTCTTTGATTGACGGTATCATCATACAGACAGATGGTTTTAGAATTTACAAGGATAAGGAAAAGGCTGCAATGATTCGCGCACTTGCAAAGAAGCGCGGACTGCTTGTGATCACTGATTCTGATCGAGCGGGATTTCAGCTGCGCGGCTTTATTCGCTCGATCGCGAAAGATGCCGATATTCGCCATGTATACATCCCACAAATCAAAGGGAAAGAAAAACGGAAAGCCATCCCCGGAAAAGAGCACCTGCTCGGCGTGGAGGGCATGGATGCAGACTGTCTGCGCAAACTGATTGAACAAGCGGGGGCACTCGATCATGAATCATCTCCCCCCTCTCGCCCCATTACAAAACTTGATTTTTATGAAGATGGTCTTTCCGGTGGAACCGATGCGAAGCAAAAACGAGAAGCACTGTTAAAAAAACTCGGACTTCCGACTTATCTTTCACAAAACAGTCTGCTTTCTGTGATCAATGGGCTTGTTTCATATGAACAATACCAGATGCTATGCAAACAAATAGAGGAGGAACAGTAACAACATGGTTTTTTCAAGTATGACGTTTTTGTTCGGCTTTTTGCCGATCGTACTGCTGATTTATTATATTTCGCCCAAAAAAGTGAAGAATCTCATCATTATGATTTCGGGCATCTTGTTTTATGCATGGGGTGAACCACTCTATGTGTTTGTAATGCTTTTAACGATTCTTGTCGACTACTTTGCCGGTCTTTTAATGGATCGGTTTGACGCATTTCCAAAGCGAAGACTTGCAATCCTCATTGTGTCAGTCGTATTGAATCTCGGAATTTTGTGTGTATTTAAATATGGATCATTCCTCATTCAAAACATCAATGCACTACTGGGAACCGAAATTTTTGATCCGCAGCTGCCACTGCCGATTGGTATTTCATTTTATACGTTCCAGGCAATGTCTTATACCATTGATCTGTATCGCCGGAGCATTCGGGTACAAAAAAGCATTATCAATTTTACCGGTTATGTCACCTTATTCCCGCAGTTAATTGCAGGTCCTATCGTACGTTACAGCGATGTTGAGGAACAAATTAACGAACGTGAAATCTCTATGAGCAAAACTGCCGACGGTATCAGCATTTTTATCCGCGGCCTTGCGAAAAAATTGATTCTTGCAAATAACATCGGTGCAGTTTGGACATTGGTAAAATGTATGGATTATCAAACACTTCCTGTTCTGACCGCATGGATTGGTATTCTGGCGTTTACGTTTCAGATTTACTATGATTTCTCCGGCTATTCGGATATGGCAATCGGTCTTGGAAAAATGCTCGGCTTCGATTTTCCGGCGAACTTCAATCATCCCTATCTTTCAAAGAGTGTGTCCGAATTTTGGCGTCGCTGGCATATGACGCTCGGCTCATGGTTCTTGTCATATGTGTATATCCCACTGGGCGGCAATCGAGTCGGCAAACTAAAACTCGTACGAAATACGCTGATTGTCTGGATGCTCACCGGACTGTGGCACGGCGCAAGCTGGAACTTTGTGTTGTGGGGACTCTATTTTGGTGTGCTCATTTTACTCGAAAAATTATTCTTGGGAAAACTATTGCAGAAGCTTCCACGCGTAGTACAATGGCTTTATGCATTTCTCCTTGTCGTGTTCGGATGGGTGCTGTTTGAAATGACCAGCCTCTCTTCCATCGGCTCGTTCTTCGGTGCGTTGTTCGGCGTAAATGGTGCAGCGCTCTTTGATCGGCAGTCAATCTATCTTTTCCTGTCCAATATTTTGCTGTTTATCGTCTGTGCATTCTGCTCTACAAACGTTTCACGTCGTATTTATCACTTCGTCCGTGATAAATGGGCGATTTGGTGTGCAAATGCAATGCGGCTTGGACTGGATGTTGTATTGTTTGCTGTTTCCATTTGTTATGTCGTAACTTCCACTTACAATCCATTTTTGTATTTTAATTTCTGATGAAAGGAGCAGGTTTCTCTATGGCTTCTAAACGCATTCTTCTCGCTTTATTCTTTGCAGTAATCTTTTTGTTTCCCATTGTATCTCTGATTGTTCCGGATGAAACATTTTCGGAACTTGAAAACCGCACACTCAAATCTGCCCCGACACTTTCAGCAGAAACAATTCTTGATAAATCTTTTATGGATGATACAGAAACCTATATGGCCGATCATATTGTCTTGCGTGATGAAATTGCAAAGGCAAAATCTGCGATTGAACTGGCAGCAGGGAAACGCGAATTGGGTGGAGTTTATGTTTGCAGTGATAAACTTGTCGAGCACATTGACACGCCTGATAAAACCGTCACCGCACAAAATGCCGATGCAATCAACGCTTTTGCTGAAAAGTATAAAGGAAAGATTGATACAACCGTTATGCTTGTTCCGACAGCAGAAACGATTTATTCTTCCTCTTTACCCATGTCAGCACCTTATTTTGATCAAACCACCTATATTAAATCGTTTTACGACACGCTCCAAAACGTAAATACGGTGGATGCCTACGCGGTCCTTTCCGCGCATCAAAATGAATATATCTATTACCGCACCGACCATCATTGGACAAGTTACGGTGCATATCTTGGATATACCGCTCTCGCAAAATCATTAAACTTAAAGGCTGCAACCCATGATATGTTCAATATTGAACATGTGGCAAACGATTTTCTTGGTACGCTTTATTCCAAAGCGCTTTGCCACGAAGATTTTGCCGATGCAATTGATCTTTATACCTATTCTCAGGGTGACCCTGTTTCAGAAGTTGTACGCTACATGGGAAAGAACACGCAGACGTATTCCTCTCTCTTTTTCCGCGAAAATCTTGAAGGGAAAGACAAATATACCGTCTTTTTAGGACAAAATGCGCCGGTTGTAAAAATCAATACCAACATTAAAAACGGGAAAAAACTGATTGTCTTTAAAGACAGTTACGCAAACTCCATGATGCAGTTCTTAACGCTTCATTATGAAGAAATTGCAGTTGTCGACCTGCGTTATTTGAATGTTCCGCTTTCAGAATATCAGATAGACTTAAACGACTATCAGCAGGCACTGTTTTTATACAATGTGGGTACGTTCACAGACGATCAAAGTATGCGAAAATTGGCAGGATGCTAACACATTTGAATAAAAAATAAAAGACTTGCGCTTTCTGGTTTCGTATGTTATACTCGTGGCGAAATCAAACCAAACCGGAAAGCGAGGTCTTTTTTTATGACACCGAACACCCCTCCAATGGGATGGAATTCATGGAATACATTCGCACAGAATATTGATGAAACACTCATTCTCGAAAGTGCTGACCGCATGGTTGAAACCGGAATGCGTGACGCAGGATACCGTTATCTTGTCATTGACGATTGCTGGGCACAGCGGGAACGCGACGCATCCGGTCATCTCGTTCCTAATCCGGAAAAATTCCCGCATGGCATGCGGTATGTTTCGGATTATGTTCACAGCAAAGGTCTTTTATTCGGCATGTACTCATGTGCCGGTATGATGACCTGTGCCGGATATCCGGGCAGCTTCGGACATGAATTTGAAGATGCCAAAACCTTTGCGGAGTGGGGCGTTGATTTCTTAAAATACGACTATTGCTACAAACCTTCTCATGCCGCGGGCGATCTTCTATATCGGAAAATGGGAACTGCACTCAAGAATTGCGGCAGAGATATTTTATTCTCCGCTTGCAGCTGGGGTGCAGATAACACGGAACAGTGGATTCGTACAACCGGTGCAGGGATGTGGCGTTCCACATTAGATATTGTTGACGCATGGAAATCCGTGCATGATGTGCATGCACTTCAGACCCGTTTATTGCCCTATGGCGGTAAAGGCTGCTTTAATGATATGGATATGCTGATTGTCGGCATGAACGGAAAAGGGCATGTTGGCTTAACCGGATGCAGCTTTGAGGAATATAAAACACATTTCTCATTATGGGCTCTGCTTGCATCTCCGCTTATGGCAGGCTGTGATCTGCGTACTATGGATGAGAAGGCAAAACAGATTCTTCTCAACAAAGATATGATTGCAATCAACCAAGATCCGCTTTGTGCGCAGCCGTATATCGCAGGCGGACATCCATGGCCGGATGCAAACGAAGACTATATCTGGACACGTTCACTTGCAAATGGTGATTTGGCAATCGGTTTCTTTAACATGGGTGATACCGATACGAATATGACGGTCAGCTTATATGATCTGGGATTTGACAAGGGCTGCGGAAAAACGCTGTCCCTGTTTGATGTTTGGAGCAAGGAAGTTTCCCGTCCAATAAACGACAGCATTACACATACCGTCAAGGCGCACGAGTGCATCGTCTATCGTGCAAGTGTGGTAGACGCATGAGCGCACGGTGTAAGGAATGCGGCGCACCGCTCAGCAATAATGAGATCGGTTTATTTAAAAAATTAGTAAGCCGCCGTGCAGAATCTTTTTTGTGTATCCACTGTCTTGCAAAGACATTTTCTTGTGATGAGTCTTTGCTTTATGAAAAAATAGAACAATTTAAAGAGGCAGGATGCACCCTGTTCGTTTAAAAATAAAAACGCCGGAGTTTCCGGCGTTTTTATTTTTAGGATTTATTCGTTTTCTGATGTATCCGCGAACGGATCGGTCTGGATAATCCATTGGACAAGCTCGGATTCCGTCATTTTATCCAGTTGATCCCGGGTGAGTTGTGCGGATATTCCTTGTGTTTGCGGCTCCTTCGCTTCAAGAACCAAATAATAATAGGGCGGTTCATATGCGTTTTTCTGAAGCGCTGTTTGTACCTGCTTTAACAATGCCGCGCCCTTTTGTGCATCCGGAAATGAAACGGTTGTGCGAATCATTAACTCAACTTCACAAGCATCTACCGCTTTATTGGAAAAGGGCATTCCATGGGAAATGCCGTCTAATGAATCCGTTTCTGAAAGATGCGGAGAAATGTATGAAGTGTGATGATCTTTGCCCATGATCTCATCAAGAATGGGACGAATATACGCATCATACTCCTCAGCGATACGCCAACGCGTTGTACCGAATTGTACAATATCCGATTCATATGTGTCTGATATGATTTCGCCGCCCCGCACTTCTACCGTAAATTGTTCATCGATATTTTCATCAGAAGAAAGCCGTACCACATAGCTTCCAAATTTGAAATTATAATTTGATTCTTCTGCACGCCACTCACGCTGCGGATATGTTTTGTCAGCATAGGCTTTCGCCGTATTTTTCGCCATCCATCCGCTGATTGGATTTCCGAGGAAACTCATCGCAATCCATACACAAAAGCCAATCAATAAAAATGCACAAGTCCCGGCAGCGATTTTAATTGCAAGTCTTTTCTTCGTCATGTTCCTCCCGCTCCTTTCGAAATGCGATGTGTAAAAGCCAACCGATCAGGACACCGATCCCTGTAAATACTGCATATAAAAGGGCCATGATGCCGCTTGCCAGAAAAAAGCTCCACCACGGCGCCGAAGTGACACCACCTGAAAAAAATGGTGCCAGTGTTTGCGGAAGCTGCCATAAACAGGTGATAAAAAATACGCCAATTGGCACAGCAAAGCTCCACTTTCGAAATAAAAAGTAACCAAACGCGCCGAGAATCGGTAACCCGATCAGATTATAAAACATCGAAAACGTATTGATGACCGATGCTGCCAGCAACGCGCCGCACAGCAGAAGCAAAACGCCGCCCCAAAACAATGCACGCCGCGTCCGCTTTAAAACCGTCTGTTTTGTGCCAACAGGCAGCACCTCTATCGGAAGTGTGCCCATTTTCTCCCGGCAGCTGTCACACGTTTTGATATGTTCACAGACGAGCGCTTTCGACGGCTCACTTGCCACACCGTCTATGACCAGCGGAATTAAATCCTCGATCACTTCACATGGAATCTGTTTCATAAAAATCCCTCCTTTGAAAGCATATCGATCAGCCATCGTTTGACACGCGAAAACAGTACACGTGCTGTGTTTTCATGAATATTGCATCGAGCGGCAATCTGTGCATATGCGTATCCATCCGCACGCATCCAGAAAATTGTGCGTTCCGTTTCACTGCGGGTGCTCATGAGCGTCTTGATCCGGTCAAGCAGTGCACGGTTTTCCGCTATCTCCTCAACCGACACACTCAAACAGTCGGCAAGCGGCTCATCACCGCTTAATCTCTTCGATTTTTTTAATTGCGAAAGCCAGACGTTTCGCGCAATGCCGAACAGCCATGTCTTTTCGCTCGATTCCCCGCGGAATACGGAAAGTGCGCCGATCACCCGCACAAACGTTTCCGAGAGAAGATCCTCCGAAAGGGCGGCGTCGTGTGTCAAAAAGAGCAGATACCGGTATAGATCCGCCGCGTACGCATCGTACAGCCCTTCGATGACCTGCATGACCGCCGCCTCCTTTCGATTGATTTCTTTCATCTAATGAGTTCCGTTTTTACACATTTCGCAACATGAGATCAAAAGTTTTTTGAAAAAATCCGCTTTCCTATAAAAGAAAGCGGATTTTATTTTGTGTTCTAAAAGGATTAGTACTGTTTACCCCAAACAACCATGTGTTTTGCCGGTTTTCCGCAGCAGACGCAAACGTCAGATACGTGTTCCTCTTCAAACGGGATGCAGCGGGACTTCACGCCGCCGGTTTCCTCTTTGAGTTTTTCCTCACATTCTGTGCAGCCGCACCACATTGCACGGATAAAGCCCGGATGGTTTTTGGCAATGTCCAAGAACTCCTCATGTGTTCTCGCAGTGAATGTTTTGGATACAAGATTTGCTTTTGCTTTTTCATACAGTCCCTGATGCAGTGCTGCAAGTGCAGATTCAATCGCCTCATCCAGATGATCTAGACTTACAAACTGTTTTTCACGGTTATCACGGCGAACGAGAACACACTGATTTTTCTCAATGTCTTTAGGGCCGATCTCCAAACGCAGCGGTACACCTTTCATCTCATATTCGCTGAACTTCCAGCCCGGTGAGTTATCCGAGTCGTCAAGTTTCACACGGTATTTTGTACGCAGCGAATTAAGCAGCTCGTTTGCTTTGTCCAGAACGCCCGGTTTGTGCATTGCGATCGGTACAATTACAATCTGAATCGGTGCAATTTTCGGCGGCAGTACAAGGCCGTTGTCATCGCCGTGGGTCATGATGATCGCACCGATCATACGGGTGGAAACGCCCCAGGAAGTCTGGTGCGGGTATTTTAACTTATTGTCACGATCCGTAAAGGTGATGTCAAACGCTTTCGCAAAGCCATCGCCGAAATAGTGCGAAGTACCGCCCTGAAGCGCAACACCATTGTGCATCATCGGCTCGATGGTATACGTTGCCTGTGCGCCGGCGAATTTTTCTTTTTCGGTTTTTTGACCGACAACTGCCGGAATCGCAAGTGTGTCACGGTAGAAATCCTCGTAGCACTTTAACATACGCAATGTCTCTTCGCGCGCTTCCTCCTCGGTTGCGTGCATCGTGTGACCTTCCTGCCACAAGAATTCAGAGGTGCGCAAAAACGGACGGGTTGTTTTCTCCCAACGCATGACATTGCACCACTGGTTATACAGCTTCGGCAAATCGCGATAGGAATGAATAATATCTTTGTAATGTGCACAGAACAGCGTTTCCGAGGTCGGACGAATACACAGACGTTCTGCCAATTTGTTTTCGCCGCCCTGTGTCACCCATGCAACTTCCGGTGCAAAACCTTCGACATGGTCTTTTTCCCGCTGCAATAAGCTTTCCGGAATTAGCAGCGGCATATATACGTTTTCGTGTCCGAGCGCTTTAAACCGTGCATCAAGATCTTTTTGGATATTTTCCCAGATTGCATACCCATACGGACGAATAATCATACAGCCCTTGACGCTTGAATAGTCGACAAGTTCAGCCTTTTTGACTACGTCGGTATACCATTTTGCGAAGTCGACGTCCATCGCAGTAATGTCGTCAACCATTTTCTTCTGTTCAGCCATAAAAATGATACTCCTTGCATTTCATTCGTATCGTTTATTATATCATTCTTTCTCACGCTTTGCAAGAAATCAAACGTCATATTCATTTAAAACTTGTAGGAAAAATAGGCTTTTATGATGAAAAAACAGGTTGCGGGAAACGAGCTGCCGCAGTATAATAAAACAAACATCAGTGATGGAAAGTGAGGGGGCTACATGGAAGTAAAGATTACGATTGATCCCACTGCAAAGGAACCTTGTATAGAAATCCGTACAGCGGTGATTACAGAAGAGCTTTCCGCATTGGCGACACGTCTTTCGGAATCAGGAAGCACGTTAATTGCAGGGTTTTTGGACGATCAGATTATTCCCATTTCTCCCATGCAAATTGTTCGGATTTTTACAGAAGGCGCACGTGTGTTTGCAGAAACAACAGATTTATGTGTAGTATTAAAATATCGACTTTATGAACTTGAAATGCTTTTACACGAGCCTTTTTTCCTTCGTATTTCTCATTCAGAAATCGTCAATTTCAAACAAGTCAAAAGTATGGATATGAGTATGGCGGGAACGATTTCACTGCTGCTGACAAACGGAAAAAAATCATATGTTTCCCGACGCTATGTTGCAAAGATTAAATCATTTTTGGGACTTTAAAGAGAAAGGAAGGGATGAAAGTCGTGAAACGATCTGTAATTTTTCGAATGCTTTGTTTCGGTGCGCTTGGCGGCGTGGCTGTTCTTTCAATCAACTGTCTATTGGGATTTTTAATTTGTTCGGATCCGTTGTTGTTATTTACACCGCTCACACACCTATTTCCCACTGCGCATTCGGTAGCCGTCGTTGGTACCATCCTATTTGTGCTTTATGGTGCAGCCACAGCTGCAAACGTACTGCTGTTCAAGTCAGAACGTCTTACATTACCAGGTCAGACCGTCTGCGCTGCATCGCTCAATACCGTATTACTTTTACTGACCGCCGTACTATGCGATCAATTTGAAGGGAAAACCGTTCTTTTGATTGTGACGGGTTCCGCCGTACTGCATGTGATCATTTGGCTTTTACGTACATGGCGATGGAAATGCCGCGTCCATGAAGTCAATTCACTTCTTTCACAATCCGATTCTTCTCATTCACTCACTACGACAATGATCGGCGAAGCCGTTTCAACTACACTGCTTTGGTTTTGTTTTTTAACCCTTCTTTTGTCGCCGTTGTTCTTGTTATATTTTTGGGAATAAAAGTGGAATAACCAGTAATAGTTAAAGGATAGACATCGAAGACAAATCAACTGTTAAAAGATGAAGTCCGGATTGTGTGATGAAAGGGTACAGTCAGAAAAAATATAATGCAATAAAACGTGTTGAGATAAGATTTGATATAAAGAAAACCGGCGAACATGTTTGTTCGCCGGTTTTTTCTATGGGAGTTAAGAAAAAAGAAAAGTATCAATATTAAACAGGGCGTTTGAGCTCACGTGAGATAACCTCATCTGCGGCTTCCGCCAAAATGTTCATATGTGCAGCAACTTCTAAAAAGCTGCTTGTTTTAGGACGCGGATACTTCTTTTGAAGTTCCTGTACCAACATAAGTTTTAAATCCGTCAGCTCCTGTTCACGCAGATAAATTCGCTGCAACAGGGTTCCGGATAATACTAGACTCCAATAGCGATCGGGATAATCGTTTTTCATCATACGCAAAATCTCCATGCCGTAGTAGCCTAGCGGTTTTGGCAGTTCCTCCGGTTCTAACACCACAGTCGGAAGCGACAGGGGATTTGTTTTTACAGTCATTGTTTCTTCTCCTTTAGTCGATGATCGTATGAAGACATCAGATGATTTTTCGGTTGTCCTTTGGTTCATCTTTATTGTACAAAACCTTTGTGAACAAACCATAAACCGATCATCTCGGATTTGTATTTCTTCTGTAAATCTCATTTTACAATTCATCTGTCTCAATCCCCATTTTTGAAAAAAACGTATGCGTGTCATAGCGGTGGGCGCGATTAAACCGCCCCAGTACAATGGGAAGTGTATCCCCTTGCGAAATGCTTGAAACTTTTTCTTCGCATGAAAGGAGGATTTCGAAAGTCATTTCCTTTAAAACAGGTGCGCTTTCCTTGCAGATTGCACCAAACGGATAGGCGAAAATGCGGGGCGCAGTATCTAAATGTTCCTCGCACAATTGATTCATATGTGATAAATCATCATATAACGCTTGCTGATATGACGTCACATCTTCGCCTGCCATTTTCTGAATTCCTTTTCTTCCACCGTTTTTTCCATCTCCGTGCATGTTGTACGTGTGACTTGCAAGTTCAAATACACCGCTTTGAAGCATTTCGCGCAGTTCTTCCCATCCGGTATTCGCGTAGTTGACATGACGCGGTTCATTGGGATCAGAAAATTGTTCTGTATATACACCGACGGGGGCAATGACCGCACACATTCCGTACTGTTTTAAAAGCGGGAACGCATAGACATACGTACTTAAAAACGCATCATCAAACGTGATCATCACGGCTTTTGAAGGGAGCGACTCACCGTTTTTTACAAACTGAAGAACAGCTTGCGCTGAAACCGTTTGATATCCTGCTTTTTTTAAAAACTTGAGATCTGACTCAAACTGTGCAGGTGAAATCACATAGTCTCCAAGTCTGGATGCTGATTCAGAAATGTGATGGTACATCAAGACTGGAAGTTGCATCGTTTGTTTGGGTGTTGCAGATGCAGGAAAAACCGGATGTTCTAAAAGTGTGCATGCTGCTACTAATAAAAAAGCCAATAGGACGGATGTCATTTTTTTACACAGTACTCGCTTCAATAACAACCCTCCTTTCCCATTTCAGTATATGCACAGTCGTTTTGCTTTTTTCCTATTCTTCAGGCGGACGGTATGTCATTTGATCGACAATTTCCCGGAATGTGTTAGAAGCATCTTTTGCGCCGTTTTCTGCATCTTCACAGAGTACAGCCATCACATAGGATGGATTTTCAGCGGGGAAAAAGCCGACAAACCATCCTTCTACGATTTCTGTATCATCTTCGTGATATCTTCCGGTTTGCGCGGTACCGGTTTTTCCACCCGCTGAGACAACTTTGGGGCGCGCCGCGTGGAAATCTACACCCATAACCGTGTAAATCAATGCTTCTTTAATTGTATTGGCGGTTTGTGCACTCATTGCCTGTGTAGGTAGTGCCGCTTCTTGTGGGGAATCTACCAATTTTCCTGTTTTTGTGGTTCCTTCAATTAAAGATGCTGGTGTCATCGTTCCCTCTGAAATAAACGCGTTCATCGTTTGGGCAAGCTGTACGGGTGTGGCAGAAAACTGTCCTTGTCCAAATGAAAAATTGGCAAGCTGTCCAGCATTTTCGAGTGCTGCAACGGTGGGAAGCGTTCCGGAATCAGAGGAAAATCCTGGAGCAAAGACGGTTTCATGTCCGAACGATAGATCTTCCGCCATTGCATGCAGACGATACGGTGAGATCTGCTGTCCGAGTGAAATGAAATAAGGATTACAACTTCCTGCCATTGCATTTTGAAAATCCAAAATACCTTGTCCTTCGCGATGAAAGCAGTGGAATATGGTATCACCTACAGTGATACTGCCTGTACAGCAAAAATTTGCAGGCAACGACAACCCATCTGACAGTGCAGCTGCTGCTACGGCAGATTTAAATGTGGAACCTACGCTGTAAGAGCAAAATGCTCGATTTAAAAGTGGCGCATTTTCTTCATCTTCCATTGCTGAAACAATATCGTTTGGATCGAAATCAGGAAAACTCGCGCAGGCACGTAGTTTTCCTGTATGTGCTTCCATTAACACCACTGCACCTTTTTTTAGAAGTCGGTTTCCGACTTCTTCAACGATTGCTTGAAGCCGTTTATCAATTGTCAGTACAACGCCTTCGACAGCTTCTTCACTGCGCGTGCGATCAGGAAGAATGCCTGTAATTGGAGCGCCTTGTGCGTCCAATGTAAAGGAAACGGTATCTGCGCCATAACCGCTTAACAGCTCATTATAGGCTTGTTCGATCCCGGTCATACCCGTTTGATCCCCATTGACATAACCAATGATATGTGATGCGCAAGAGTCTTCGCCATAACGAATGGTTTGCGTAAGTGTAGCTGTCTGTACCAGATCATCTACAGAGGAAGATACAGGCGTTAAAAAGGGGGTTCCTGATTCGAATTGTTCTGTGCGTGTTTTTAAATCGGATAAGAACCGTTCATCAGATAAGACGGCTTCTTTATTTTGCTCGCATGGAGCGACTGCGGCATATAAAACTTCTTCTGTATTGACAAGCGGACGCATTTTTGTATCATAAATCATACCGCGTGTTGGTGCAACAGAAAGGGTTTTGCTTGACTGCCGTGCAGAAACTTCTGCCAAAGAAAGATCGGTGCTTAAAGAACCTGTTCGAAGTACTAATGTGCAAAAAAGGGCACAAAAAGTACAGAAGATACGGATCATTCGTTTTTTCAATTTTGTCTCCTTCTTTCCTTTACCGAATTATACAGATTTATTGTTTCCGCAATTTTGAAATCTAAACATATTGGCAAAATCAAATCGATGCATGTGCCGAACGCTTGAAAACAGAGCAAAAACGTGGCAAAATAAAGATAAAACTCTTTTTCAAACGGGTATTTCCCGGTTTCAAAAAATGCAGGAGGTATTTATGAAAAACGAACTGGTTTTGGTCATTGATTTTGGCGGTCAGTACAACCAGCTGATTGCACGCCGCGTTCGCGAATGTCATGTATACTGTGAAGTCATTCCGTATACACAGGCAACAGCTGCGGAAATTAAAAAACGCAATCCGATCGGCATTATTTTTACCGGCGGTCCAAACAGCGTGTATGAAGAAGGTGCGCCGAAAATTGAACGCGAAGTGTTTTCGCTTGGCATCCCTGTGCTCGGTATCTGCTATGGTGCACAGCTCATGGCACACGTTTTGGGCGGAACAGTCAAAACAGCTGAAACACGTGAATATGGCAAAACCAATACGTTTTTTAGTTCAGACTGCAAACTCTTCTCTGGTTTGCCGGAGGAGGCGATTACATGGATGAGCCATACCGACTATATTGCTGCACTTCCTGAGGGATTCCGCAGCACTGCGCACACGGCGGATTGCCCGGTTGCAGCAATGGATTGTGCAGAGAAAAAACTCTATGCAATGCAGTATCATCCAGAGGTGCTTCATACTGAAAACGGTACTGCAATGCTTAGAAATTTCCTGTATGAAGTTTGTGGTGTGTCTGGCGACTGGACGATGGGAAATTATGCACAGCATGCAATTAACGAAATCCGCAATCGTGTAGGTGACGGTAAAGTTTTACTTGCACTTTCAGGTGGTGTAGATTCCTCTGTAGCCGCTGCGCTGCTTGCAAAGGCTGTCGGCAGTCAGCTGACTTGTATTTTTGTGGATCATGGCTTAATGCGCAAAAATGAAGGCGATGAGGTTGAGGCAGCATTTTCAAAATGGGACATCCACTTTGTCCGCGTAAATGCGCAGGAACGCTTTTTATCCCGTCTGGCTGGTGTGAGTGAACCGGAGAAAAAGCGTAAAATTATTGGTGAAGAGTTTATCCGTGTATTTGAGGATGAAGCGAAAAAAATTGGCCGTGTCGATTTTCTTGCACAGGGTACAATCTATCCGGATGTTATTGAATCAGGCGCCGGTGACGCTGCCGTGATTAAAAGCCACCACAACGTAGGTGGTTTGCCGGACTATGTTGATTTCAAAGAGATCATCGAGCCGCTGCGCCTGTTGTTCAAAGACGAAGTGCGCGCACTCGGTACAGAGCTTGGTCTTGCGGATTATCTTGTATGGCGCCAGCCGTTCCCAGGTCCGGGTCTTGCGATCCGTATTCTCGGGGAAATCACCGCAGAAAAAGTTTCAATTTTGCAGGATGCAGATTATATTTTCCGCGAAGAGGTAGCAAACGCACATCTTGACCGCGATATTCATCAATATTTTGCTGTTTTGACGAATATGCGTTCGGTTGGTGTTATGGGCGACGAACGCACATACGATTATACGCTGGCACTGCGCGGTGTGACCACAACTGACTTTATGACGGCAGATTTTGCACGGATTCCGTACGATCTGCTGCAAAAAGTGAGCAGCCGTATTATTAATGAGGTCGGTTCGATCAATCGTATTGTTTACGACATTACGAGTAAACCGCCGGCAACCATTGAATGGGAGTAGTCAAAAAGGGTTATGATGTGCCAAAAAACCCAGTAATAATGCGGGTTTGCGGACATCCCCCAAATAGCCAAATCATTTTTGCAACATTTTTGCAACACGTTAGTTCAAAAAAAGAATTTGCAACAGATGAGATAATTATAGATGGCTTTGAAGTAAAGCCATAAATACGATTAGGACTCCAGCTATAAAAAGTTGGAGTCTTTTTTTATTTTTGAAAGGCATAATTGAAATTATAGTTTCTTTTTTGTATAGTAGTGGTGGTCAGGAGGTGTGTCAAATGAGACAAAAAGATTACCATATTTATTTAGACGAACAAGAACGCTGTCAGGTCATACAATCTCTTATTGATCTCAAAAACGCTCTTATAGCACAAGGCAGATATACAGACGCAGTAGATGATGTTCTTATCAAAATAACAAAAGCAAAAAAGAAACGGATTACCGTAAAATATAACTAAATGTAAAAGCAGTTAAGCCGCTTGTTTCTCTACGGAGAAGCAGGCGGCTTTTTTGCGTTTTATAGGCAATTTTTAAAGGCTCAAAAATATTTTTAAATTTTTTTGTGATTTAGGGGGTGCATTTGACCTCTCCCAGTGGGAATAAGTGAAGGGGTTAAATCCTGAACAAAGATTTCCCCCCCCTTCCTTGTAACTTGAAAACTGAATATGTAGGCACTAAGGACATTAGTTCTGATGAATAGCCCGAAGGTGGGTACGCCAAGACCTTTCAGCATTGAAAGCGAGCGAGAATTCCTGACCTGAAATTCGGTTTGCTACCGAAACGGCAATGACAGTCAGAATGATAATGATACTTCTCTACGGAGCTGGCGGAGAACCCGGCAGAGGTGAAATTCCTATGATACGGTTTCGCAAACTGTAACCTTAGTGCTTCCCGCATAAAGCGAATCGCTTTCCGCAGGGGGTGTTGAGAACAAATACTGCGGCTGATACATAGCCAATCCTTATAAGACTGGCTGTGAATTTTAAGAAAGGAGGTTTAGGCTGAAGATGTCAAACTGCAAAACAATAGCGATTTGTAATCAAAAAGGCGGTGTCGGCAAAACGACGACAACAGTAAACTTAGGAGTAGGACTTGCTATGCAAGGGAAAAAAGTTCTTTTAATTGACGCAGATCCGCAGGGCGATTTAACTACTTGTCTTGGTTGGAGAGATACTGACAGTCTTTCCTTAACGCTGACAGAAAAGCTTCAAGCAATCATATCAGAACAGGAACAAAATCCTTTTGACGGTATTCTGCACCACGCAGAAAAGGTAGACCTTATACCCTCAAATCTTAGCTTATCTTCATTGGAAATGACACTCGTAACAGCAATGAGCAGAGAGTGTGTTCTGAAAAGTTATCTAAGCTTTGTAAAAGAAAAATACGACTATGTTCTCATAGATTGTATGCCGAGTTTGGGTATGATTACCTTTAATGCGTTGACTGCGGCAGACAGCGTTATTATTCCTGTTCAGGCACAGTACCTTCCTGCAAAGGGAATGACTCAGCTTCTTGGTACGATTGCCAAAGTGAGAAAGCATACCAACGCTAATTTAAAAATTGATGGTATCTTGTTAACGCTTGTGGACGGAAGAACAAATCTTGCCAAAAGTACGGTAGAGACTCTGAGAGAAAATTTCGGCAGTCATATCAAAGTATATAAGTCAGCTATTCCAATCGCCGTGAAAGCGGCAGAAGTTTCGTCAAAAGGAAAAAGTATTTATGCTTACGAGCCAAACAGTGCGGTGTCTAAGGCTTATGCCAATTTTACGAGGGAGGTGTTAGCTGATGGCAGGCAGAAAGAGCGACTTCACGCTTCCAATGAACACGCTCGATGAATTGTTTTCCTCGCAAGCAGAACGAGATGAAGCAAAGCTTTCAAAAATCAGAGATATTCCATTAAGTGAAATTGATGATTTCCCCGATCACCCATTTAAAGTTCGGGAAGATGAGGATATGTTTCAACTCGTGGAGAGTATAAAAGAGCATGGAGTTATTACGCCCGCAACAGTAAGGCAGAAAGATGACGGAAGATATGAACTTATTTCAGGACACAGAAGAAAAAAGGCTTGTGAGCTTGCCGGGTTTGAAACGCTGCGTTGTGAGGTGGTGGAACTCGACCGTGATGAAGCAACGATTTTAATGGTCGAAAGCAATTTCCAAAGGTCGCAGATACTTCCCTCAGAAAAAGCTTATGCTTACAAAATGCGGCTTGAAGCTATGAAAAGACAGGCAGGCAGACCGAGTAAAGAAAATGGTGCAACAGTGTTGCCCCATTTACAAGGTAAAAAAAGTCGTGAAATTCTTGCCGAAGAAAGCGGTGAAAGTCACGAGCAAGTAAGAAAATATATTCGCCTTACTTATCTTGTTCCTGAACTGCTTGAATTTGTTGATGAGGGCAAAATGAAAATGCGTCCTGCTGTTGAATTGTCTTATCTTAACGAGGATTGTCAAAGAGATTTGGTTGATGAAATCGACTTGAATGACTGTACCCCGTCCCACGCACAGGCAATTCGTATGCGAAAGTTTTTCGAGGAAGGAAAACTTACACCGGAATCAATCCAAGCTATAATGAGTGAGGAAAAACCGAATCAGCGTGAAAAAATTGTGCTGCGTGGGGAAAGAGTGAGAAGTCTTATTCCGAAAGATGTTCCGATCGACCAAACGGAGGAATATGTCTGCAAGGCATTGGAACATTACAAAAAGTTTTTGAGAAATCGGGCGGAGCGTGACAGCAGATGAGTCTGTTTTTTTTCCATCCCCCTTCCTCACACTCCAACCCCTTATTACTACCAAACTACCCGAAATAAATAACTATCTCACTTAATTAAATCTATCTAATATATTAAATCTATCTTAAAAGAACGCACAGTTCTCAAAGTTTGGAGGAATGAGTTATGATTTAAGATTACCCCTTGTTTTCGCACCTTTGTCTGCAACAGATTTTAGAGTTAAAATAGCGGCAGAAAAACAAAGGAGTGAAAGATAATGAAAACTAAAACGCTTGCTTTTTTAACAGCTCTTTTACTGATTGTGCTTGCAGGCTGCAACAATGCCCCGCCAAAAGAAAATAAGACACAGCTGTCCTCTTCTTCGGTAAGTAGTCAAAGCACTTCTGAATTGGAAACACCTGTGGAAAACGAGAATAGAGAGGTTGAAACAAAGCCTGCAATCGAGCAAAATTCGTCAAAAGCTGAAAATGAGGAAAAAGCAGAGGAAAGGAACACGGTTAATTCCGAACAGCCTCAGACTGATTCTGATACAGAGCAGACGGTGCAGCAAACCGAATTGCCAAATAAAGCGGATAAGACCGAAAAACCTGTTCCGAAACCTGAAACGAGCAATCCTGAACAAACAGAAAATAAAGAACCTGAGTCTGAGCCGCCAAAAACAGAAGAAACGCCGAGCGAAGTCAAACCTGACTTTAATATCAATGACTGGATTCTTTTTGCACAAGAATATGCAAAAGATGTTGGGCTTGAACTCGACAGTGAAGCAATTTACTGTTGGGACGCTCCTTTGGGCGCAGGTGCGCACAGCAAGTATCTTGAAAGGGATATAACCGATTGTTTAAACCGCTATGCCGAAGACGAAGATATAACAGCCGTTTGGATATGGGCGGAAGAAATCGGAGATAACACCTTTGATTTGTATATCGGATACGCTTAAAAATTAAATCACATTATTCAATGCACTGTGTAAAAAAACACGGTGCATTTTGTTTTTAGGGAGGTTTTAAAAACAATGAAAACAAATCTTTTTAAGAAAGCGACTTCAGCGCTTCTTGCGCTTGTAATGTGTCTTTCGACTTTTATAGGTATTGGCTCTACCACAGCCTATGCCGCAGGTGAAAAAGCAGAAGCAATGCTCGTGTCGTTCCCCCGTGACGGAGACAGTAATTACAGCAATTCGTGGGGACACGACAGCCTGACATTTATGAATGGGTGGAGTACAAAATCTGCGAAATATACAACCGTATATGCTGTAAACTCATACAGTGGTAATATTTGCTATTGCATTGAGCCGGGCGTTCCCCTTAAAACTGGCAATGACCTTGTTTCAAAAGATGAAACCTATTGGGACAACTATCCCGACGACTATAACCATACAATTACGCCATTTGAGATAAAAATGTTTGTCGGTCGAATTTTTCAGTACGGATATACTGGAACAATCAGCACAAGCTGGCGTTCTCAAAACGCTTCGGACGCCGATAAGCTTTCCGAAGCAATGGCAACGCAAATATTGATTTGGGAGACTGTTGTTGGAGAGCGTGATGAAAACTTTAAAAAGGTTGATACCGGAGGCTATAACGCTATGCTTGATACTGTCAAAAAGGATCACCCTTTGCGCTCTAAAATGATGGAACATTACAATCGTATTGCAGAAAGTGTGCAGAAGCATAGTAAGCTGCCGAGCTTTTGCAGCAAGACAACCGGAAAAGCTGAAACTGTTGAGCTTGAATGGAATGGTAAGAACTATACCGCTACGCTCACTGACAGTAACGGCGTTTTAAGCAGCTATAATTTCTCGGCAAATCAGTCTGGTATTTCTTTTAAGAAAGACGGCAACAAGCTGACAATCACAGCAGAAAAAGCACCAAATTCAGAAGTTACAATCACTGCCGAAAAGACCGCACAGCGAAAAGGCATTGTTGTGTGGGGCGACGGTATCTATAAGCCAAGCACCGGTATTCAAGACCTTGCAACCTATACACAGACAGTCAACGATCCTGTCAAGGGATTTATCAAGTTAAATGTTTCTTATGGTTCAGCAAAGATTGTGAAAACCGCAGAAGATGGAAAAGTTGATGGTATCAGCTTCCGTATTCAAGGCAATGGCATTGATAAAATCGTACAGACTGCAAACGGAGGGCAGATTCAGGTCGATAATCTAATGCCGGGTGTATACACCGTAACCGAGCAGGAATATGACCAGTATGAAACACAGGAATCTCGCAGAGTAACCGTTGTTGCAGGACAGGTCGCAACCGTTACCTTCAACAACACCTTAAAGCGTGGCGACATTGAAGTTATTAAATCTTCAGAAGATAATTTCAACGAAGGTGTCACCTTCCACCTGTATGGTACTTCGCTTTCCGGTATTGAGGTAGACGAATATGCTGTTACTGATGAAAACGGAGTAGCAATCTTTGAAGATGTGCTGATTAGCGGAACAACACCATATACCATTGAGGAAGTGGACACTGCAATCCGCTATGTCATTCCTGAAGATCAGACCGCACCCGTTAAATGGAATGAGGTCACTACCCGTAATTTCACCAATATCCTGAAGAAGTTTACCGTTACCGTTACCAAGAGCGACGCTGAAACCGGAACAGCTCAGGGTAATGCTTCTCTCGCAAATGCAAAATACGGAATCTTTAAAGGCGAACAGCTTATTGACGAATACTACACCGACGAAAACGGACAGTTTACAACAAAGGAATATATCTGCGATTCAGACTGGACGATCAAAGAATTGGAGCCAAGCGAGGGATACTTGCTTGATCCGACTGTTCACAAGGTCGGTGCAGAGCCGGAGCTTTACACTATCGAGCATAATCAAACCGCAAATGATGTAAACGAACAAGTTATCAAAGGTAATATTGCCATCATTAAACACACCGATAATGGCGATACACAGATTGAAACACCCGAAGCAGGTGCTGTTTTTGAAGTATATCTTAAATCCGCAGGCAGCTTTGCCAATGCAAAGGAATCTGAGCGTGACACACTTACTTGTGACGAGAACGGTTTTGCTCAAACAAAAGATCTGACTTATGGCGTATATACCGTTCATCAGGTTTCCGGTTGGGAAGGTCGTGAACTGATGGATGACTTTGATGTACTTATCTCACAGGACGGACAAACCTACCGTTACTTGATTAACAACGCCTATTTTGAGAGCTATATTCAAGTGGTAAAAGTAGACTCAGAAACAGGAAAAACCATTCCGTATGCAGGTGCAGGATTCCAGATTTATGATCCTTCCGGAAATTTGGTAACAATGCAGTTTACTTATCCAACTCCAACTACCGTTGACACTTTCTATACCGACGCAAATGGTTCTCTCGTAACGCCGGAAAAACTGCCATACGGTAAAGGGTACTCAATCGTAGAGGTACAGAGTCCACACGGATATGTTCTCGACAGTACGCCTGTCTATTTTGATATTACAGAAGAAAATTCTTCTGAGGAAAGCGGGGTTACAGTGATAAAAGTTGAAAAAGCCAATATGCCGCAAAAAGGAACGATCACCATTGAAAAAACGGGTGAAGTATTCTTTGGTGTTTCGGTAAGCGGAGGCACAGATGAAAACGGGCGGGAACTTCCCGTTATTTATCAGCCGATTTATGAAACACAAGGACTTCCCGATACAGTTTATGAAATTCGTGCAGCCGAAGATGTGGTAACTCCTGACGGTACGCTGAGATACAGCAAAGGCGAGCTTGTAGATACCGTTACAACGGATAAAAACGGATTTGCAAAGAGCTGTGAACTCTATCTCGGAAAATATGAAGTCAAAGAAGTAAAAGCAGGATACGGAATGGTATTGAGTGATGAACCCCATACCGTAGAACTCGTTTACGCAGGACAAAATGTTGCTGTAACCGAAACAGCCACTTCATTTGTCAACGAAAGACAGAAGGTTGAAGTAAGCCTTGAAAAAGCACTTGAAACAAGCGAGTTGTTTGGTATCGGCAATAATGGCGAAATCAAAAATATCAGCTTTGGCTTATTTGCTGATGAAGAAATCATTTCCGCAAGCGGCACTTCTATTCCGAAAGATGGTTTAATTGAGGTTATCACTCTTGATGAAAACGGAAAGGCGACCGTCAAAACCGATTTGCCTTTGGGCAGCTATTATGTAAAAGAGCTTGCAACAGATGAGCATTATCAGCTAAGCGGTGAAAAATATCCCGTTGTATTTGAGTATGCGGGACAGGAAACCGCAACAGTGCATATTGCCGTGAATGACGGAGAGCCGATTGAGAATAAGCTGATTTACGGTTCGGTTTCCGGTAAAAAGGTTGATGAAAATGGCAAAGGACTTGGCGGTGCGCTCATTGGTCTGTTCAAGACTGATGATGTTGAGTTTACAAAAGAAAATGCCATTATGACAACCGTATCCGGAGACGACGGCAGTTTCACTTTTGAAAATGTGCCTTACGGAAACTGGTATATCCGTGAGATCGAGCAGCCGACCGGATTCGTTCTTAATGATACTGTCTATGATGTGAATATTTCAGAGAACGGACAGACTATTGAAATTGAAATCGTCAATAAACTTGTTCGTGGCAATATCACTCTGACAAAGGTGGACGCTGAATACACCGATACGAAGTTAACGGGCGCTGTTTTTGAGATCTACAAAGACTCTAATGACAATGGCGAACTGGATAAAGAAGATGAGCTTATTGGAACACTGACCGAAAAAGAAATCGGGCAGTATGAAATGAATGATTTGCTCTATGGACGCTATTTTGTGAAAGAGACAAAAGCACCGGAGGGCTTCACGCTGGACGAAGGCGTGTATGAAGTGTTTATTGACACCGACGGCAAGACCTATCAGGTCGAAAATACAGAGGGCAAAGGTTTTGCAAATGAGGCTATGCGTGGAAACCTGAAAATTGTGAAAACATCATCTGACGGAAAAGTGGAAGGCTTTGCTTTCCGAATCACCGGAGAGAACGGTTATGATGTTACTCTTGAAACGGATAAAAACGGAGAAATTTTCCTTGAAGGTCTGCGCATTGGTGAATACAAGATTTCCGAAGTAAACAATTCGGCTTCCGCAATGTATATTCTTCCTGCCGACAAGGAAGCTACTGTTCAGATTGGCTCTACTACTATCGTAGAAATGCACAACGAACTGCGAGATACTCCGAAAACCGGAGATAACAGCAATCTTGGTCTTTGGCTTGCACTTGCAGGTGTATCGGCAGCAGGTATAGCAGTTTGCAGCATTCTTGGATTCAAAAGAAAGAAGAAAGGAGATAAATAATGGAACTTAAAGCTATTATCGGAATTGTTTTGGTCGTCTTTATTGTAGGCGGCTTTATTTTTTTACAAGTTCGAAACAGAAAGAAAAAGTGATTGCTTGGGGGGCGGAGTAAAAAACTTCGCCCCTATTTCTATATTAAGGAGGTTTATATGAAAAGCCTTAAAACCATTGAAAACAAAGTGCTTGCAGTGTTAAAAGAACACCCCGAAGCACGAAATGATGATATGAAGCTTTATCTGCTCATCAGCAAAATGTGTATTTATGATACTCACGGTATCGCAGATTTTAGCTTTGAAGATGTGATGATCAATTATAAGGCGTATGGTATCCCTTGTTTTGAAAGCGTCCGAAGAACAAGACAAAAGATTCAGGCGAAATATCCTGAGCTTGGCTGTTCTCCCGAAGTACGCAGAGCAAGGCATAAAATGCAGCGTGTCTATTCCGACTACGCTAAAAGTAAATAAAGGAGAGGATAAAGACTATGGCAGTTAGAAAAACAGATACTTTACAGCAAAAAGTAAAGGTGCTTGCAAAACTATACGATTCCGGTTATAAGACCGAAAAAGATTTGAAGGCTCTCAGCTTGCAAAACATTTTAAAAATTCCCGATATAACGGTGTCTGATATGACCGTAATCACAGAGCTTCAGGAACAGATTACAAAAAACAGGCTCTTTTCCTATTTGGGAGGTGCTGATGATGAGCAGCAAACAGAACAAAATGGAGGATAGACATATTATTTGGAGTGACATAAACCTTGATTTGGACGATTGGCGTGAGGACTTACAAGCCGATTATCCTGACCTTTCTGAAGATGAACTGTATCAGACAATGTGTGAAATAAACGGTAATTATCTTGATGATCAACGAGCCAACCTTAATGTTCAGCTTTCTCAGCCGATTATTGTTATCGGTGATATAGGCAGGTGGAACGGAAGGGCTATGGGGTACAAGATGATCGAGTCGGGAAATATCAGAGATTGCCTTTATCCTGATACAGATATGACTGAATGGTATGTAGATAAGTATGGTGATTTACGAGCAGACGCTGTTCATCACGACGGCACGAATCACTATTTGTACCGTGTGTTTAAGGATAATGCTTCGCCTGAACAAATCGAAAGACTGCAAGATAAAATCTACTTTGGAAAAGCTACACGGGCAGACATCACAAGAGTTACGAAACGACTTGGTGATGACATTGCCCGTGTATACGGTTGGAATATTCCAAAGCAAAGAATATCTAAAGAACAAGTGAGGTGAAAGAAATGAAGATCCGACCACTTAACACAGACGAACAAAAATACACCTACACACAAAGCACGCAAATAGAGGGACAGACAGGGTGTATAGGACATTTGCGAGGCGATTTTGGAACGGGCGGCAAGGAATTTTTTACTTCTTGGTTTGACCGCAGGCGTGATTTAAAAACAGACCAGTTTAAAAGCGAGCTGGACGAGGTTATCAACGCTTTGCGCTCTAAAGAATACGGACTGTTAAAAAGTCGCAGCGATATGTCACAGTATGCAAATAACTGTCCAAACAGTGCTTTTGAAGGCAGCTATACTACTGAGTATGGTTTTCGTGTTGACACAGAAAAGCACGCATTTCTTATACGCTGCAACCCTACTCGTGGTGATTACAATTTTTACTGCTATTGCTTTGTGCGGGAATGGCTTGACCAGCATTTGGAAAAAGCAAGTCGAGGTATTCGATTTATCACTTCCGACTACAAGGAAAAGTTTATTATCCCCGACGGAGATAAAATCCGTATCACACTGAGTGACGGTGAACAACTCGACCGTACCTGCCGATATATAGACGATTATCATTTGGAGGTAGGAAACAACCTCTATCACATTTGTGAATTTGCTGAACGAATGGAGCAGAACGGAAATACCGTTATTCCGCTTCGTTCCTCACTTCCTGAACAGTGCTATATATTTGTGCAGACAGAAAACTGTGTGGGGATTGTCAAAAAAGGCGAAAGCGGATTTTACCGCACAGAGATTAAAGGCGGCAAGCCCAGTGAAACAAATGCCATTGCAAACAAAATGAATGAAAAGCTCGGCATATCAAAAGGTCAAACGGAAGCAATGAAAGCCGGATCTATGTTTGGGTGGGGTGCTCCTGCCGCTGATCCAAAGAACTATGATGAAAACGGTATTCCCGTAAAAATAAAAAATAAAGATTATGAACGATAGGAGGTGCGTAGCCAATGGCACGAAAATACGACCTGATTTCTGAAATGTACCGTCGTACCTGCAATGCTGTTACCGCTGATGTGCAGAACTGGCAAGCGTTTTTGCGTTGTGCCTGTCGAAATTACAAGCTGCGCTTTGATGAACAGCTTCTTGTTTATGCACAAAGACCGGACGCAACTGCGGTGCTTGAAATTGAACGATGGAACAATAGCTTTGGTCGGTGGGTTAATCGTGGAGCGAAAGGTATTGCTGTTTTTGAGGACGCTGATCGGAAAAATCAGCGTTTAATCCACTATTTTGATGTTTCAGATACTCACGAAAACCGATATTCCCGCCCTGTCCCTATTTGGCAGATGAGATCGGAATATATGCAGGAGGTAATTGAAACCCTTGAAAACACTTTCGGTGAGTTGGAAAACAAAGATTCTATTGTTCAAGCAGTGCTGAGTGCTGCAAAAAACGCTGTGGAGGACAATATTCCCGACTACCTGAATGATTTGCTGTATTATGTTGACGACAGCTTTCTTTTTGGTCTTGAAGAAGATATGATTTCCGCAATGTATAAAACGGTCATAACTAACAGCGTGGCATATATGATGATGGTGCGGCTTGGAATAGATACTGAGCTTTATTTTGAAGCAGAGGACTTTTCAAAAATTGCGAACTTCAATACACCTGAAACTTTAAATGCGCTTGGCATTGCCACAAGCGATATTGCGGAAATGGGACTTGGAGAAATTGCCCGAACAGTTCTTGCTCTTGATAAGCAAAATCGCATAATTGCAGATAACAGCAGAACTGAATACAATAAAGGTGAAAATAAAACTGAAAGGAGTTTTGATAATGAGCGAAATCACATACACAATGCAGGGCGATTACAACCTGCCGAACTTAACAATGCCGGAACAGCCGGAGGTGACTTTGGGCAGATACGCTCAGATGAGGAGGAAATTTCTCAAGGAACACCACAAAATCCGCTATTACAATCTTCTGACGAGCTGCACGCTGACGGAGCATTTGGCGGAAACGGAAGAAACAGCACTCAGACTGGAAGAAACTCTTATGAAGAAGATGGCGGTGCAGGAGGGCTTGACCGAGAGCCTGAAAGCAACCAATATGATGAAATGGGTACAGGGAATGAACAATCTCAGGAACAGAGTTCAGGAGATCGTGAAAGCGGAGGTAATCTTCGCTTAGATTATTATGACCGAGAACACGAGGACAAGAGCTTACCGTTTTTCGGGACAGATGATACCATTCGTGAAATTCTCGGTACAACACCACATTTAAAAGCTTCAAAAGACGAAATTCGTGCTTTCTTTGAGAACAATCCCGATAACACAGTTCGTACCGAATATATCAAAGGTATCTTTAACAACGATTACACCGAAGTGATTTTGAATGACGGAAGGCGTGCGGGATATAAGACCTATCAGAATGTTCTTCAGCTTTGGGAGGGCAGCTACCCGTCCCGTACAAAGCAAAGCTTCTATGATTGGGGTGTGATTGCACAACACTTTGAAGCAATGAGACTGCTCGGTGAACTGTACGATACAATGAAGCCATTACCGTCTGTAAACGGACAACTGAATTTTATGGATATGCAGGCAGAGGAAAAAACCTCTGCCTTTTCTTTTTCACAAGAAATCATTGACACTGTACTTACTCGTGGAAGCGGTGTCGCAGAAGGCAAATTCCGTATCTATGAGCAGTTTGAAAAAAGTCTGTCTACAAAAGAAAACATTGATTTCCTGAAAGATGAGTACGGTTGGGGCGGCTCTTATCCCGTTATAATCGGAACAGGAATTGATGAACAGCACGACGGAAAAGGAATTACGATTTCTAAAGGAATTGGAGATGGTAAACCGTATATCAATCTAAATTGGAATCAGGTAGAAAAGCGAATTTCTGAACTGATAAAGATTGACCGTTATCTCAACCCGAAGGAAAAAGAAATTTATCCTCAGTGGCTCGCAAAGCAGGAGGAACGAAGAGCTGAGCTTGCAGAGAAACAGAAAAACCGTGAAATTCTCTCATCTGCACCACCTGAAAAGGAAGAAGCAAAAGAAGAGATCAACATTGTGGAATGGCAGCGGCGACAACCTAAGTATGAGTACCATCTTGGTGATACGGTATATATTGGTGCTGACGAATATGAAATTCTCTCTTTTGATGAAAACAGTGTAAAGCTTTATGATACACAATTCCCTTTGCTTAACAAGGAAATAAACAGAGATGAATTTGACCGTAGGGTAAAAGAAAACCCAATGAACGACCATTTGAAAGTCAAGGAATTACTACCCGAAGAAAAAACGGACGAAGCACCTGCCTTTGACATTGGTATGGGCTATCTCGGAAACGGTCTTACCGTTTGGAACAGAGCTGTTGAAGAAAACGGCGATTATCAAAATATCGCTCATATCAGCAGTGAAGGCGAAATTCGTTACTATGTGGACGGGCTGCCTGAAGATGTAGTGACAAGAATTGAACAGGCGGCTGCGCAGGAACAGCAAAAGGCTTTGTTTGCCGCCTCTTATCAAGTAGGTGACAAGGTTTATTTGGACGGAAAACCATTTGAAATCACACGGGTAGATGACTGGAATGTAGAACTTATGGATCGCTCCGTGCAAAACCCGCAGCCCCGTTTAGAGCGTAAGGACAGCTTTGTGAAGCTTGTTCAGCAAAATGAGCATAACAGTCGCTTTACCGAAGCCTACCGTGAGTACAGCGAATTAAAAAATGAAAACCCTGACAGTATTCTTTTGTACCAGCTTGGTGATTTCTATGAAGCTTACGGTAATGACGCACAGACCATAGGCGAAGCTTTGGAAATGAACTTGACTTCTCGCTCTATCGGAAACAATCAGACAGTATCACTGTGCGGCTTGCCATCACAAAGTCTCGAAACCTATATGAATATGCTGCTTGATCGTGGGTTTGATGTAGCGATTAGTTCACTTGAAAACGGAGAACGAATGACACACAATATCGTATCAACCAACAAGGAAGATCCGGTACAGTCGCAACCAGTAGGCAGAATAAATTATTTGCATACTGATGGTACAATCCGTGAAAGTATTGAATATACCAGTCCATATCAGTTTGAAAAAGATATTAAAGAGGAAAGCCTATATGGAGTTCCTATGTCCGTTGATGTGTATGCAGATAAAAACGGTAACACGATTGATCAAACTTTCCTTTATGAGTGTGATCCCCCACTTAAAGGAATCAATGTAATTGCATATCCATTCATTCAAAGAACACTTGCTGAAAGGCTTGTAAGTTTCTACAAAGATATAGATTTCTATGATTATCAAGATAGTCTTGAGGTTGGAGACACAGATGAAGACGCTGTTCAAAAAGTGGATTCAGAACTGGGTTCATATACTTCTGTTTCATCTATGATGGATAGTATTTCGTCATTTACAGATGAAGGAGATTTATCTGATGAACAGCTCAGCGAAGTAATAGGTTTATACAATGAATTGTTAGCACTCATTCAGAAAGAGCCGTTATGGAATGCTAAACGCATTATTGATGACTTTTGCAAATATGAATATGAGCGTGAAGAAGGAGCTGATTATTCCGATTTATCTAATGTAGAGATAGCCTATACGACAACAGAAGATGATAAACACCAAATTCAGGCGAGAGTAAATCTTTTAGCTTTTAAAATTGAAACTCTTGTGGACGGAAATATAGTCAGGAGCGAGCAGTTCTCTTCACTGGAAGATATGACAGAAAGAGGATTGCTCAATCTTTCCTTTGATGAACTGGTGTTTTTATCAGATGAAGAGATTGAGAGTGTAGAAAAAGAATCTACGGAACAGGAAACATCAGAAAAGAGTGAGCTTTTATCTCCTGATTTTAATCAGCGGAAACGATCACGGGTACAAAGCTTTGACTTGCACTCCGACATACCTATGTCCGAAAGACATACCTTTGATCTTGCTTCTCACGAAGTACCGGAGGCAGGCAAAAAGGAACGCTTCCGCAGGAATATGGAAGCAATCAATGTACTGAAAGAATGTGAGCTTGAGAATCGCTTTGCTACTCCTGAAGAGCAGGAAATTCTTTCGCAGTATGTAGGTTGGGGCGGTATCCCCGAAGCCTTTGACGAGAACAATTCCTCGTGGGCTGATGAGTTTATCGAGCTTTATACCGCCCTTTCCCCTGATGAATATGAGAGCGCAAGAGCAAGCACACTGACCGCTTTCTACACCCCGCCTGTTGTCATTTCTTCGATCTACAAGGCAATGGAACAGATGGGATTCCGTGAAGGAAACATCTTGGAGCCTTCCTGCGGTATTGGAAACTTTATCGGTATGCTGCCTGATTCAATGCAAAATGTAAAGATGTACGGTGTGGAAATTGATAGGGTTTCGGCGGGTATTGCGCAGCAGCTTTATCAGAAAAACTCGATTGCGGCACAACCGTTTGAAAAAGTGAATCTTCCTGACAGCTTCTTTGACGCTGTCATTGGCAATGTGCCTTTCGGTGATATTCGTATTAACGACAGGCGGTATAACAAGCATAACTTTTTAATCCACGATTATTTCTTTGCTAAATGCTTGGATAAACTTCGTCCGGGCGGTGTAATGGCGCTCATCACAAGCAAAGGTACAATGGACAAGGAAAATCCGGCTATCAGAAAATATATTGCACAGAGAGCCGATCTTCTTGGTGCAATCCGACTGCCCAATAATACCTTTAAAGGCAATGCCGGAACAGAAGTCGTGTCTGATATTCTGATCTTACAGAAGCGTGACAGACTTATTGACCTTGAGCCGGAATGGGTACACCTGAATACCAACGAAAATGGTGTTAAGATGAACTCCTACTTTGTCGATCACCCTGAAATGGTATTAGGAGAATGGAAAACCGTGTCCGGCAGATTCGGTGATGAAGATACTGTTGTCCCTTACGAGAATGCCGACCTTTCACAGCTTTTAGGAGAAGCAATTTCCAATATTCACGCCGAAATCACTGATTATGAGGTGGACGAGGAACTGTCCGAAGAAGATAATTCTATTCCCGCTGATCCGCAAGTACGAAACTTCTCTTATACGATTGTAGATGATAAAATTTACTACCGTGAAAATTCAAGAATGACTCCTGTGGAGTGTTCAGCAACAGCCGAGAGTCGCATTAAAGGTATGATTGCCATTCGTGACAGTATTCGCAGTTTGATTGAAATTCAGACTTTGGATTATCCCGATTGGGAAATAGAAAAAGAACAGCAGAAGCTTAACGAGTTGTATGATACCTTTTCCAAAAAATACGGGCTGATTAACAGCCGAGCTAATGTGTCCGCATTTTCTCAGGATAGCTCCTTTTCCCTACTGTCTGCTCTTGAAGTGTTAGACGAGAATGGTGAACTGGAACGCAAGGCGGATATGTTTACAAAAAGAACAATTAAACCGCATACCCCTGTTACTTCGGTTGATACCGCAAGTGAGGCTCTTGCCGTATCTATGGGTGAAAAAGCTCAGATTGATATGGAATATATGTGTTCACTGACCGGAAAGACAGAGCAGGAAATTTATCAGGAATTAAAGGGTATTATCTTCCTTAATCCTATGTATGGATATGGGAACAGCACTGAAAACCAGTATGTGATGGCAGACGAATATCTCTCCGGCAATGTTCGAGAAAAGCTTGCTTGGGCGAGAAAATGTGCAGAAGTCTATCCCGAAGATTATCAGGTTAATGTGGAAGCTCTCGAAAAGGTTCAGCCCAAAGACCTGAACGCCAGTGAGATTTTTGTGCAGCTTGGTTCTACTTGGCTGCCCGAAGAAATTGCACAACAGTTTATGTATGAGCTGTTGGATACCCCTATGTATGCAAGATGGAATATTAAAGTCCACTATTCAAAGCTGACAGGTGAATGGAATGTTGAGGGAAAGTCCTATGACAGCAATAACCTGAAAGCCTACAACACCTATGGTACAAAGCGAGTAAACGCTTATAAGATTATTGAGGAAACACTCAATATGAAAGATGTCCGTGTTTTCGATTATATTGAGGAAGCAGACGGCAAAAGGAAAGCCATTCTGAACAAAAAGGAAACTGCTATTGCTCAGTCAAAACAGGAGCTTATTAAGCAAGGTTTTCAGGATTGGGTATGGCGTGATCCTGCAAGACGAGAAAAACTGGTGCGGTTATATAACGAAAAGTTCAACTCAATTCGTCCCCGTGAATATGACGGAAGCCACATTGTTTTTAGTGGTATGAATCCTGAAATTGAACTGAGGGAACATCAGAAAAATGCGGTTGCTCACATTTTGTATGGCGGTAATACTCTGTTAGCGCACGCAGTCGGCGCAGGAAAGACTTTTGAAATGACTGCCGCTGCAATGGAATCTAAGCGTCTCGGTCTATGTAATAAATCGCTGTTTGTAGTCCCAAATCACCTGACAGAGCAATGGGCGGCAGAGTTCTTGCAGCTTTACCCTGCGGCGAATATCTTGGTGGCAACGAAAAAAGATTTTGAAACAAAAAACCGCAAACGCTTCTGCGGCAGAATTGCAACGGGAGACTATGACGCCGTTATTATCGGTCACAGTCAGTTCGAGAAAATCCCGATGAGCATTGAGCGACAAAAGGCAGTTTTGCAGCAGCAGATTGATGATATTATTGAAGGTATTTCGGATATAAAGAGAAATCGTGGCGACCGTTTTTCGGTCAAGCAGCTTGAAAAGACTAAGCGTTCCCTTCAAACAAAGTTGGATAAACTTAACGATCAATCAAGAAAAGATGATGTGGTAACCTTTGAAGAACTTGGTATAGACCGTCTTTTTATCGACGAGTCCCACTACTATAAGAATTTGTACCTTTACACAAAGATGAGAAATGTCGGCGGTATCGCTCAGACAGAGGCTCAAAAGTCCAGTGATTTGTTTATGAAATGCCGCTATTTGGACGAAATCACCGGAGGTCGTGGCGTGGTTTTTGCTACCGGAACTCCAGTATCCAATTCAATGGTAGAACTTTATACTATACAGCGTTATTTGCAGTATGGAACACTTCAGAAACACGATTTGCAGCATTTTGACGCTTGGGCTTCGAGCTTTGGCGAAACAGTTACAGCAGTAGAACTCACACCTGAAGGAACGGGATACCGAGCCAAAACACGCTTTGCAAAATTCAACAACTTGCCCGAACTGATGGCAATGTTTAAGCAGGTTGCCGATATAAAGACAAGTGATATGCTCAATCTTCCTGTGCCGGAAGTAGAGTATCATAACATTGCAGTTAAACCTTCACAAGTGCAAAAAGATATGGTTGCAGCACTTGGAGAACGAGCAGAAAATATAAGAGGGGGCGGTGTCGATTCCAGTGTTGACAATATGCTCAAGGTAACAAACGACGGGCGTAAACTCGCACTCGATCAGCGTATGATGAATGAACTGTTACCTGATGAGGAGAACAGCAAAGTAAACGCCTGCGTAAATGAAGTTTATCGTATTTGGGAAGAAAACATTGATAAAAAATCAACACAGCTTCTCTTTTGCGATCTCTCCACTCCAAAGGGCGAAAAAGAGTTCTCGGTTTACACAGACATACGAAAAAAACTTATTGAACGAGGTATTCCTGAGTCGGAGATTAAATTTATCCACGAAGCAGATAATGAAGCCAAGAAACAGGAGCTTTTTAAGAAGGTGCGTCGTGGCGAAGTGAGAATCCTGATGGGCAGCACACAGAAAATGGGGGCAGGTACGAATGTTCAAAACAAGATTATTGCCTCTCACGATCTTGACTGCCCGTGGCGACCTGCCGACTTGGAACAGCGTGCCGGAAGAACGATCAGACAGGGTAATGAAAATCCAAAGGTTGCTATATATCGGTATGTTACCGAAGGAACTTTTGACGCATATTGTTGGCAGCTTGTAGAAGGAAAGCAAAAGTTTGCCTCACAGATTATGACGAGCAAATCGCCTGTTCGTTCCTGCGAAGATGTGGACGCTACTGCCCTCTCTTATGCTGAAATAAAAATGCTTGCGGCTGAAAATCCGCACATTAAGGAAAAGATGGACTTAGATGTTCATGTGCAGAAACTTCGTCTGCTTAAATCCAATTACCTTTCTGAAAAGTATGAGTTGGAGGATAAAATTATCAAATACTACCCGAAAACAATCGCTCAAATCAAAGAAACAATAGCAGGTCTTGAGTCCGATATGAAAATTGCGGTTGAACACCCCAAACCTTTGAACGACAGTTTTGTCGGTATTGAGGTTAAGGGTGTTTTTTATTCCGAAAAAGCAGAAGGCGGACAAAAAATCATTGACACCTGCAAGGAAATGACTTCACCCGATCCTATTCCTCTCGGTAAGTACAGAGGTTTTGAATTGGATCTTGCTTTTGATTCAACAGAAAGAGTTTATCAGGTGAAGATCAAAGGCAGCCTTTCCCGTTCTGTTTCTTTGGGAACAGACGCTATCGGCAATATTACCCGAATTGATAATGCTATTGAAAAAATTTCTGAACGATTAGAGGTAAAAAAGCAGGAGCTTTCAACCCTCGAACAGCAATTCGCTACTGCCAAACAAGAGGTTGAGAAACCATTTGATAAAGAGCAGGAACTAACCGAAAAAACCAATCGGCTTAATGTACTCAATAGTCTGCTCAATGTAGACAAGCGTGAAAATGAACTTGTTGACAGTGCGCCGGAAGAAGGAGATGAACCAATAGAGAAAAAACAAAAAGAATATGAGAGATAACTTTGCGGTATGGGAATAATCCCATACCGTCCTTACATACCACGATAATGTGGAAAAAGATACAATGTTGTGGTATAATTATTTAAAATGACAATGAGTTTATTTTATCAAAAATATATCTTATTCAGAAGAGGAAGATTTACTATGGAACCTAAGCACAATTTAACTGATATAAGCAATGCTCTTGCCAAAGTTATGGATAACCCAATTGCAAATCTCATTCGATCTGGTACTATTGGTGTATTGGGAACATTAAATCCGATTGCTGGAGTTCTTGCTGAAATTGGTAACGATTTATTATCTAATTATGATACTTTTAAGTTTAGCCTTTTGTTAAAAGGACTTTCATCTGAATCCAATATGGAAAAAAGATTGAATGAACTCTATAATTATGTAAATGCAAGTCCAGAAAAAGCAGTTATTGTGGCTAATCTGTTCAGAAAAACTATTATTTCAGAATGCCCAAAAGTTTGCGTTATTTATGGTCTGATACTTGCGGCTCATTTAGAAAATAATACGGAATTTACACAAGACGAACTGATTGTATGCAAAGCTTTGGAAAATGCTACTGAATATGATCTAAATAATTTCAAGACAATTATGGAAAAGTATCTTAAGTTGGACTCCAATGAAAAAAGGATAATCTTTCCGAAAGATTTTCCTGATTTGAATGAGTTTACTATTACTTGCGATTGGGGTGTATATAACAGGATTTTTCTTCTTCGTAGCCTTCAATGGGGAGGAATGAGAGATACTACTTCAGCAATCTATACAAATTATTATGAGACAAAACCTGCATCAGTGCTTATGAATTACATTGAAAAAGCAACTCAGATATGGAATTATGGAGAGAATTAATCGTTCCGTTTTGTTATGAAATAAAATTACATTACATAGCCGCTTGGTTTTTATAAAAAATCAGGCGGCTATATTTTTGTTTAAGGAGGTGTTCGCTTATGGGCGAAACAAACTACAATGACCTGCTCTACGACAAGATGAAAGCCGAGCAGGATAAGTACAGGGAGTGGCTGCTCTCACAGCCGCCGGAGGAATTTCTGAATCATACTTACGAGTACACGATAAGAGAAGATATTATGATGTGTATGGAAGAATTAGATCTTTCTCCGAAACAGGCAAAGGCTTTGCTTCGCTCCCCTTGCCCTCTTGATGATGTGTATAAAGAGTTCAAAGACAGAGAGGTCGAGCATATGGATACCATTCGAGATTCCATTGAAACAAGGGCAAATGATGTAATTAAACGAGATAAAAACAGAGAAAGCAGGTGAAGAAATGGCGCATAAATTAAAAACTATCCGTGCGGATATGTTGGTGCTGAGGTGCCAACTTGAAAGGGAACTAATCCGATATGTAAAGAGGTATCTCGCTCAGCCACGCACAACAATAATTACAGAGGACAAACAGTTTGCCTTTATGTGCGAACTGTACGACTATGTAGAAAATACAGAGTTTTCTCCTGAAATGGTAAGCTCCCTTATGAAAACAAAAAATGTTTTGGAACTGTCTTGGGATATGTGGATAGATGATTGTCTCTTGGAAGATTGCGAAGATTCCATTGAAAGAGTGGCGGAACTCTTGAAGAAAGGAAAAATATGATATGGCATATATCGAGCCGGAAGTAATTGAACAGGCTCGGCAGATTAACCTTTTAACCTATTTGCAAAACTGTGAGCCGCACGAGCTTGTGCGTCTTTCAGGCAACAGTTACACTACTCGTACCCACGACAGCTTAAAGATTTCAAACGGCAAATGGATGTGGTGGTCGCAAAGTATAGGCGGTGCAAGTGCCCTTGACTATTTGGTAAAAGTCAAGGGCGTTTCTTTTGTAGAAGCAGTCGAAACCCTAATGGGAAAAGCTGCGGTTATGCCTACTCTTACCGTTAAACCGAAGCAGAAAGATAAGCCAAAAGTTTTGCTTCTGCCCGAAAAAAGCAAAACAACCGATAAAATCCGTGATTACCTTTTCAGCAGAGGGATAGACCAATCCATTACCGAAGAATGTATCAAAAAAGGAATTATCTTCGAGAGCTTACCGTATCACAACCTTGTTTTTGTGGGCTTAGATGAAAAACAGAAGCCGAGATATGCTGCGTATCGCACAACAAACAACCGCCGAATTTTAGGTGATTGTTCAGGCAGCGATAAGCACTATTCTTTTCGGATAGCTGACAGCAAGAGTGAAGAAGTACACTTGTTTGAATGTGCTATTGACCTTCTCTCCTACGCTACGCTCACAAAGTTATCGGGTAAAGATTGGCGTAAGGATAACCTTATTTCGCTTGCAGGAGTTTATCTCCCTAAAGAAAAAATAGAGGAAAGCACTACTCCGGCAGCCGTTGTTAAGTATCTTGAAGAAAGACCGGATATTCAAAAAATTCATATCCATTTCGACAACGATAATGCGGGAAGAAAAGCAGCTAAAACCTTGAAGATAATTTTGCCAAAGAGGTATGAAATTCTTGATGAGCCGCCGAAAAAAGGCAAGGACTACAATGATTACCTCTGTATTCAGTTAGGAATATATAAATCAAAAGAAAGGAGTTTTGAAAGATGAATATACGAATTTATCAGATCAGTATGAAGCGTGACACCAACAATGTCGCCTTTATGAATTACGAGAGTCTGCCGAAATTTCAGGGCAGTTCTGATATTGACAGCAGCATTTACGATAAAGTTTTTGAGGGTGAGGTTAACTGTAAAAACCTTGAAGAAGTATATCAGATGTTTAATCTGAATCACCCTGATGGGTACAAAGCCCGTTCTCTTTCGGTGTCTGATGTCGTTGAGGTAAGAGAAAGCGAGAATGTCTCGGACGGATTTTATTTCTGCGACAGCTTCGGATTCAAAAATGTTTCATTTCATTCAGAAAAATGCGGCGTCGGAGACAAACTGAATGAAGCGTCAAAAAAGATAAATGTCTTGCTTGTAGAGCCGGGTAAATATCCGAAAATGATTGCGATTGATGACAATTTGGAGGCAATGCAGTCCCTTGTCGGCGGGTATATTGAGGAATATATGCCTTTTGAAGATGAGGTTGCTTTGATCTGCAATGAGGAGGGAAAAATGAGTGGCTTGCCTTTAAACCGTGCCATTTATTCAGAGCCGACTGAAGAAACAAAGCGTGAAATGATCGATATTATCGCAGGAAAATTCTTTATCTGTTATGCACCGATTGAAAGCGAAAAGTTTGAAAGTTTACCCAACGAACTGGCGAAGAAATACGCAGCCAAGTTCAAATATCCGGAACGCTTTATTAGAGGGAACGGAAACATTGTTGCCGTTCCTTACAAACCTAAAGACAGAGAACAGGAAAGATAATATCTCCAAACGGGGCAACCGAAAAAGTCTGTATTATCTTGGCGAGCAGACTGTTTGTATCCCCACGGGCTTCAAACAGTAAAACTCGTTAGGGGTTTCCCCTAATACCCCATTATCAAGAAAGGATTTTTTACTATGCACGAATTTATATTTTTTACGATAGGCTTTTTGCTCGGCGGCATTGCCGGTATTACGACAATGTGCCTTGTTCAAATCAATCATATTCGAAGCAGTCAAAATTCAAAAAAGGAGAATGATGAAAAGTGAGAAAACGAAATATAGATAAACACATTTGGTTAGATCGTCAGGAAGCACAGGACTTGCAGAAAAAAGCAAAAAAAGCTTGCCTTACAGAAGCAGCTTTGATCCGCTTGTTGATTCGTGGTTACGAGCCGAGAGAAAAACCGGACGAAAAATTTTACGACACTATGAGGGAGCTTTCCTCTATCGGCAACAATATCAATCAGCTTGCGATTAAGGCAAATGCACTCGGCTTTGTTGATTCACAAATGCTAAAAAACGAAGCACTCAGATGGCATAAGTTGCAGGCAGCAATCGAGCGTGAGTTTTTGCGTCCTGAAAAAAGCGGATTGAAATGGCAGTAACAAAACTTTGGAAGATAACTAATCGACTCGGTTATGTAATCGACTATGCAACCAATCCCGAAAAGACTGCTAATCCTGAATATACACTCAGCGAATATCAATCGCTCAAAGATGTGCTTGCCTATGCGAAAGACGAAGAAAAAACAGAACACGAATTTTTCTGCGACGGTATTAACTGTAATGTAACAATGGCTCGTGACCAGTTTATTACCGTCAAAGAAGAGTTTAGTAAAACAAGCGGCATTCAGGCATATCACGGGTATCTTAGTTTTAAAGAAAGCGAGGTCTCACCCGAACAGGCACAGCGGATCGGAATGGAGTTTGCAAATAAAATGTGGGGCAAGCGTTTTCAGGTGGTTGTTACTACTCATCTGAATACAAAACATCTCCACTGTCACTTTGTTATTAACTCAGTTTCCTTTGTTGATGGCAAGCGGCTGCAAGACAAAGAAAAATCTTGGTACTATTTTCGGCATATCGCTGATGAAATTTGTTTGGAACATAAGCTGTCCATTGTAGAGAATCCTGATTTGCATAAGTCTCCCGCATATCTCACGAAGAAGGACGAAGCAGGTATGCCTACCCGATATAACAATGCTAAAAAAGCGATTGATGAAGCTATCGCTATGAGCCGAAATCTGAGGCAGTTCCAATATGAACTTGGCGTAATGGGGTATCGTTCAAATTTCAGTCCGAATCACAAATATGCTACGATTACACCGAAAGGCAGCGAAAAACCGATACGAACCTATCGTCTCGGTGAAGAATACACAAAGGAGCGAATTTTGGAACGGCTTATTGAAAATCGTGATAGTGTTGTTTTCAAACCGTTTCAGCCAAAGACTTATGTTGTCAGACAGTACCGCTTGCCGACAAGGGAAAACAAAATTCAAAAGATTGGCGGATTGTATGGGCTGTATCTTTATTATTGTTATCAGCTCGGCTATCTTCCAAAGTACAAATTAAAACAACAGAATAACGCAAGGCTTCATTATCTTCTTAAAGACGATCTGATGAAGCTGGATACACTCACAAAACAAGTAACGCTGCTCGGCAAACACCAAATCGGTACAGACGAGCAGCTATTTTCATACAAGCATTCATTGGAAGCGGAAATCAAAGTCCTCATTGCCGACAGAACACATCTCCGAAATGAAATACGAAAAGTAAATATTACAGATGAAAGGCTGTCGGCAGCAAAGGAAAAGATTTCTGCTATATCTGAACGCTTAAAAGAGCTTCGTTCAGAAGTAAAACTCTGTGACGGTATTGCTGAAAGGTCAGGTGTTATTGCTGATAATCTTTCGCAAGTCAAAGCAGAGGAAGAAAAATTACAAAGAAAGGAGTCCCGAAACTATGAACAACGGCGGTGACGCAGCAGAACAAATCGTCAGGCTATCGCTTGAAGGATTTGAGGTTGCAGTAAAACTTACCGGTGCGGCGGCAAAAAATGTCGCCGTACTTTTGGCTTCTGTGCTAAAACAGGAGATTAACCAGTCAAGCAAAACCAGAGGAAAAGCCCGACTTACTAATATGATTAAGTCAGGCAAGGAACTTAAAGTATTTTCTATTCCGCAGGGAGATTTAAAAAAGTTCACGGAACAGGCAAAAAAATACGGTGTTCTCTACTGCGTTTTGCGTGATAAGAACAGTAAAGGCGATAATGTTCCCATAGATGTTATTGCTCGTGCTGAAGATTCTTCTAAAATTCAACGCATTGTGGAACGCTTTGAACTTGGTAAAGTGGATAAAGTTTCTATTGTTTCTGAAGCAGAAAAAGATGTTGCGGATCGTGAAGCGATTGCAAATGAAGTACCCACTAAAACAAAGGGTGAGATTATCGTGGAAGAAGCAATGGGAAAACCAATGCAAAAGGAGGGCAATTCCCACCAAAACCCTACGGTCGCAAAGACAGACAAAAGCCCTCTGTCCGAGCGAGACTCAGAAACGACAAGTACGCATACTGATAAGGGTGTAGTAAAGGCAGCAGATAAAAAACCTTCGGTTAAAGAAAAGCTTGATCGTTACAAGGCGGCTGCTAAAACGAAAAAGGAAGCAGAGCGTGCTGAGCCGGAGGTTTCCACAGAGAAACCGAAAACCAAAGAAACAAATCGGCAGACCGTTCATAAGCAGCCGAAAAAAAGGAAGAAAGCAAAGGAGAGGTGATGTTAAATGGATAATCTGAATGAAAATCCGCAAATTGTGGAGTTAATCGATACTCTCGATAAAAACGGATTGATGAAAGAAAAAAACGAAGTGCAGTCGTTAGTGAAGTATATCGGTGATATGGAAGAAACACTGACCGGAATGCTCGGTGAACTTCAAGATATGCGCCGAGAAATCAATCTGATTCACAACAGCTCATTAAGAAGTAAATGCCAAAATCTTGTGCAGAAAACAGAGAACAAAATTCGTCAGGGTTTTTCCGCAGTAAAGATGATGAAGGACAATCTGATAAAGTCAGCCGGAGACGCAATGAGAGCGTTTCGTGAAAAAGGAAAGGATACTCTTGCTGAATCAATCAGGGCAATGAAAATTCCGGTATTGTTTGACAAGCTTTCCTCTATGTTTCATAAACTTTCAAATGAGATGGCGCAGGACACAATGAAACTGTCATCTATGCAGTCTGAACTCCGAAGTGCAAAAGGACATCTGAAAAATATGGGACTTTTGTTCATTGGAAAAGCTGCAAAGGAAGCGGAACATACCAAAACCGATAAGGGCGTTTTATCAAGGCTAAGCCGTTTGTTTGAAAAAGCGCAGCAAGGCTTTGCTTCATTAGAACAAAAGGCAATGGATATAGCGGATAAACTCAGGGTTGCTCGTGTAAAGGTATCTGTAAAAGAAAATTTGAACAGGTATAAAGCACAGGCTGCGAAACAAAAAGAAGCTGATTATGAGCCGGACGCTCACAAAGAAAACAAGCACACACCACAGACAGTAGGACAAACTACTGTTTCTCAACCGAAAACTACTGAAAAACCGAAAGAGAGGTAAATGTTATGACAAACAATTTTAATCCCAAAAGGGGCAGCGGCACAAAACCGCCAAGACTTTCCCCCGAACAATATATAGAAAAGATGAAAGCAGAGAAAGCAGCAGTGTATAAAATGCTTGATGATACTGCGTCGGAGGTGGTACAGTCACCTGAGAAATTCAAAGGGTATCTTGATATTCAGAGCAGAATGGAGAGATACACAGCAAACAATGTGCTGCTAATGTATAAACAGTTTCCGCAGGCAAGTCAGGTTAAGGAATTTAATGATTGGGTGGCTGATGGTGTAAAAGTCAATAAAGGCTCCAAGACCTTTATTATTCTTGATCCTTACGAATACACCAAAAAAGACGGAACAACAGGAATTGACTTTAATCTCAAAAAAGTGCTTGATGTTTCACAGACAAACGGAAAACGACCTGCCGCACCAAGTATCAACCGTGATCCCCGTAAACTTGTAGCTGTTATGCTTGACAGCGCACCTATCATTATTGAAAGTGTTGACGAGCTGCCTTATTCGACTATGGGAGCATTTTACAACAACGAAGAACAAACGCTTTATGTGAAAAGAGATATTGGTGACAGTGTTGCTCTATGTCAGTGTGTGGCACAGGAACTCGGACACGCTGAACTCTCAATGAACAGTGAAGTATACAGCCGCAGGGATATGGGATTTTCGGCGGTATGTATTGGGTATATGCTCTGCAAAAAGTATGGAGTAGATACACAAAATTTTGCGATTGACCGTATTCCTGATGAGCTGAAAAACAAAGAGCCAAAAGAAATTAAAGCAGAACTCGGCAAAAGTCAAAAAGCGTTTAAGGAAATTGCGACTCGTGTTTCTGATGAGCTATACCGTCAGCGTGCGGAACGCTCAAAAGAACAAGAACGATAATCGGAGGTAGTTGCAATGAAAGAAGAACTCTACCATATTGCTTTGGACGATTATGAACACGGTGTTGTTATTCGTTCTTTGAATGACAAAAAGACCGACCTCAAAAAAGAGGGAAAGTCAACCGACGCTGTTGATGATTTGATTATTAAAATCGGTTATGCCCCAAAACGCAAGTTCAAAGTAGTAGAAAAGGACTCAAACCGTGAATCGAGATAATGACAAACAGTCAGCATTGATTCTTTCTGTTGTAGGGATTATTCCTGTGGTATGGCTTGGGCTTCTGATTGCTCCTTCTGTTAAGGGCGGTCTGCCTGAGATACTGCCGAGCCTTCTAACTGCATTCAACAATCCATTCCGTATTGTAATATGCGAGGACAGCTTAAAAACTGTCCTCGTTTTGCTTTTACTCTATGCAACAGGAATTGGAGTATATCTCTCAACCCGAAAGAATTACCGAAGGCGTGAGGAACACGGCAGCGCAAAATGGGGCAGCGCAAGAGCCATTGATAAGAAGTATCGCCAAAAACCGCCTTCGGAAAATAAGCTTATGACGCAGAATGTCCGAATCGGACTTAATGCGAAAAAGCACCGGAGAAATCTTAACACTTTGGTATGCGGCGGTTCGGGCGCAGGTAAGACAAGATTTTACTGTAAGCCGAACTTAATGCAAACAAGTAATTCCTCTCAGGTGATTTTAGATCCAAAAGGAGAAATTCTGCGTGATGTAGGAAATTTACTCGAAAAGGCAGGATATGAGATTAAGATATTGGACTTAATCTCAATGGAAAAAAGTCACTGCTATAACCCATTTGTCTATTTGAGAAATGATAACGACATTCAGAGGCTTGTAACAAACCTTTTTAAGAGTACAACACCGAAAGGCTCACAATCTAACGATCCGTTTTGGGATACTGCGGCAAGTATGCTGTTGCTTGCGCTTGTTTTTTATCTTCACTATGAAGCACCGGAGGAAGAACAAAATTTCAGTATGGTAATGGAAATGCTCAGAGCCGCAGCGATAGAAGATGAAGAAGATAATCGCCCGTCGCCGCTTGATAATTTATTTGCAGATTTGGAAATGGATCAACCCGACCATATTGCACTCAAGTATTATCGTTCTTACCATTCCGGCTCAGCAAAAACTTTAAAATCTATTCAGATTACCCTTGCCGCACGCTTGGAGAAATTCAACCTTGAAAGTTTAGCGGCATTGACTTCCGCTGATGAACTTGACCTTGCTTCTATGGGAGAAAAGAAAACAGCGCTTTTTGCTTTGATACCGGATAATGATTCGAGTTTTAACTTCCTTGTTAGTATTCTGTATACTCAGCTTTTTCAACAGTTGTTTTATTCAGCAGACCACATTCACGGAGGTTCCTTACCTGTTCCTGTTCACTTTATGATGGACGAGTTCGCCAATGTGAGCCTTCCAGATGATTTCGATAAAATTTTGAGTGTTATGCGTTCCAGAGGTGTGTCAGTCAGTATTATCCTGCAAAACTTGGCACAGCTCAAAGCTCTTTTTGAAAAGCAATGGGAAAGCATTGTCGGTAACTGCGACGAATTTCTCTATCTTGGCGGCAACGAGCAAAGCACTCATAAGTATGTGTCTGAACTTTTGGGAAAGGAAACAATCGATACAAATACCTACGGGAAAAGTTCAGGACGAAGCGGAAATTACTCGACCAACTATCAGATTTCAGGTCGAGAACTGCTTACACCTGATGAGGTGAGAATGCTTGATAACAAATATGCCATTTTATTTATTCGTGGTGAGCTTCCGGTAATAGATTTAAAGTATGACATCTTAAAACACCCGAATGTGGCATATACCGCAGACGGAAAAGGCGGCGTGTATAAACACGGAGAAGTCACAAAAAATGTGGCAACGATTGAAATCCTTTGGGATGATCTCGATAAAGTTCCTGAAACGGAAGTGTTCGAAACAAACTATGAACTGTTGTCCGAAGAGGACTTTGAAACAATAACAAAATAATTGGAGGAAATCAAAATGAAAATTTTTAATAAAAATCATAAGAAAGAAACCCATAAACTGCCTATGACCGGAAAGTTGAAAAAAGGCTTTCGTTTTTATTGTATGGCGGTTATTACAGTAGCGGCCCTGTCAGCAATGTCGTTGACCGCCTTTGCTGCCGGAGATCCGCTTACCGTTGTAAACAATTTGTCTGATTTTATTTTCGGACTTATCCGTGCAATCGGTTTGATTCTGCTCGGATTTGGTATCGTACAGATTGGTTTGTCACTCAAATCTCACGATCCGTCGCAGAGAGCAAACGGATTCCTTACTCTTGCAGGTGGTGTTATCATCACTTTTGCAAAAGAAATTCTCAATCTGATTACCGCATAATTTATACGCAAAAAGGGTGTTTCTAATGGTGTTATTAGAAACACCCTTCAGTTTTTTATAGGAGGTATGAATTTGAAAAAATATAGTATTATCTATGCCGATCCTCCGTGGCGTTATGAACGTAATGGAGTTCAAGGTGCAGCTGAAAAACATTATCCAACTATGTCGGTTGAAGAACTTTGCAATCTTCCTGTTTCTGAAATTGCAGATGATAATTCTATCCTTTTTTTATGGGCTACTTACCCAAAACTTCCACAAGTTCTTCAAGTTATCAATGCTTGGGGATTTATTTACAAAAGTATTGCTTTCATTTGGCTTAAACAAAACAAAAGTGGTCAGGGATGGTTTTACGGTCTTGGTTACTGGACAAGAGGAAATTCAGAAATATGTTTACTTGCTACAAGAGGACACCCTAAAAGGCTGTCTAATCGTGTGCATCAGTTTATTATCAGTCCGTTGCGTGGGCATAGTCAAAAACCTGATGAAACAAAGGATAAGATTTTGGAACTTATGGGTGATCTTCCACGTATAGAACTATTTGCCAGACAAAAAACAAAAGGTTGGGATGTTTGGGGGAATGAAGTTGACTGTGATATACAGTTAGAAGATTATCAATATTTAAGCAGAGGTGATGAGAATGTCAAGTAACTGGGTTGTTCAAAATCTTCAAAATGCCCTTGAAACTTGGAATCAGAAACTTGCTGAAATTTGGCAGCTTATCACAACTACACCGCAGAATTTTAAAGGCGGAGGTATATGGAGGGTAATTGTCAATATCAACGGTGCGGTACAAGCGATTGGTCTTGCCTTGCTTGTGTTGTTTTTTGTAATAGGTATGGTACGCACTTGCGGCAGTTTTACGGAAGTTAAGAAACCGGAACACGCCTTGAAGCTGTTTATACGCTTTGCTCTTGCAAAAGGAGCGATTACTTACGGTATGGAGCTTATGCTTGCCATATTTAATATTGTGCAGGGAACAATCTCCACAATAATGAAAGCGGCTGGATTTTCTCAGGCGCAGCAAACAACCTTACCTCAGTCAATGATTAAAACGATAGAAAGCTGCGGCTTTTTCGAGTCCATTCCGCTTTGGGCAGTAACATTGATCGGAGGACTGTTTATTACCATAATGTCATTCATTTTGATTATGACAGTGTATGGGAGATTTTTTAAATTGTATATGTATACGGCGCTTGCCCCGATTCCGCTTTCAACCTTCGCAGGAGAGCCGAGCCAAAATGTCGGCAAATCGTTTATCAAGAGCTATTGCGCAGTCTGTTTGGAGGGAGCAGTAATTGTTTTAGCGTGTATTATTTTCTCGCTGTTTGCTTCTTCTCCGCCTGTTGTCGATCCTAACGCTGCGGCAGTAACACAAGTGTGGTCATATATCGGTGAATTGCTCTTTAATATGCTTGTACTGGTTGGTGCAGTGCGTATGAGTGATAGGATTATCCGAGAAATGATGGGACTATAAGGAGAAAAGCAATGAAAAAAATTTACAACAAGTTTAAGGGATACACCCTTGAGGATTGTGATTGCAGATATTGTCTGTATTACGGAGGACGACGAAAAAGCAAGGTTACTTGCCTTGCAGATGAATGTGTCTGCGCTGACGAGATCCAAAAGGCAAAAAATAATAAGAAAGGAGCTTCGTATGGAAGTTAAGATTAACAGAGAAATCAGAAATTACACAGAAGCAATGTTTTTTGGACTGTCTTTAAGACAGTTCATTTTTTCTGTCTGTGCCTGCGTTGTAGCGGTTGGCTTATATTTTCTGCTTAAACCCTATGTAGGTACAGAAACAGTATCGTGGATGTGCATTTTAGGAGCTGCCCCATTTGCAGCTCTCGGCTTTATTAAATATAACGGAATGAGTGCAGAACAGTTTATTTGGGCGTGGATTAAATCAGAGTTTCTTATGCCTAAAAAATTGACTTTTCGTTCAACAAATACCTACTACGAGCTGTTAAAGCCGAGTATGGAAACAAATGCAAAGGAGGCAGTGAAATCGAATGATTAAGACATTGAAAAATCTATTCAAACAGGACAAAGAAAAGTTTGTTGTTCCCAAAGGGGTGCAAGATGTAATTCCGATCAAGGCAATCTATGATGATGGAATTTTTCAGGTTGGAAAAGATAAATACTCTAAATCTTATAAGTTTACCGATATAAACTATGCTGTTGCCAGTAGAGAAGATAAGGAAGCAATGTTCCTTGAATATTCGGAACTTCTCAATTCCTTTGACAGCGGAGCAACAACAAAAATTACGATCAACAACCGCAGGCTTAACCGCCGTGATTTTGAAAAAACAATCCTGCTTCCTCTTACGGGTGATGAACTGGACGAATACCGTGAGGAATACAATAAGATGTTGCTTGAAAAGGCGACGGGAGCAAATGCTATTGTGCAGGATAAATATATCACTATTTCTGTAAGCAAGAAAAGCATTGAAGAAGCGAGGAATTATTTTTCTCGTGTGGGTGCTGACCTAATTGCACACTTTGGCAGGCTTGGCAGCAAGTGCGTTGAATTGGAAACAGATGAACGCCTGAGAGTTTTCCACGACTTTTACCGAGTTGGTGAGGAAAGCTCTTTTCGTTTTGACATTAAGGAAACACGAAAGAAAGGACACGATTTCAAAGACTATATCTGTCCCGATTCTATGGAGTTCGAAAAAGATTATTTTAAAATTGGCGAGCGTTATGGCAGAGTTCTTTTTCTCCGTGAATATGCTTCCTATATCAAAGACAGTATGGTAGCGGAGCTTACCGATCTCAATCGTAACCTGATGATGTCTATTGATGTCGTTCCCGTGCCGACTGATGAAGCGGTAAGAGAAGCAGAAAACCGTCTGCTCGGCGTGGAGACAAACATAACGAATTGGCAAAGGCGACAAAACTCCAACAATAACTTTTCTGCAACCGTACCGTATGATATGGAACAGCAGAAAAAAGAAATGAAAGAATTTCTTGATGATTTGACAACAAGAGATCAGAGAATGATGTTTGCAGTTGTAACCTTTGTTCTTACAGCAGAAACCAAAGAACAGCTCGATCAGGATACCGAAGCACTCTTGACCACTGCAAGAAAACATCTTTGTCAATTTGGTGTTTTGAAATTTCAGCAGATGGACGGGTTAAATACGGTAATGCCTTTTGGTACACGAAAAATTGATACCTTCAGAACGCTCACAACCGAGTCGTTGGCAGTATTTATTCCCTTCCGTGTTCAAGATATTTATCACGAAAACGGTATTTACTACGGGCAGAATGTTATCAGCAAGAATATGATTATTGCAGACCGTAAACAGCTATTGAACGGAAACTCGTTTATTCTTGGTGTTTCGGGCGGTGGTAAATCGTTTGCGGCAAAGGGAGAAATTGAAAACATTATTCTATCCTCTAATGCAGATGTTATCATCATTGATCCTGAGAGAGAGTATTCTTCACTTGTAAAAGCGTTGGGCGGTGAGATTATCAATATCTCAGCGACTTCTTCTAACCATATCAATGCAATGGATATGAACAAGGAGTATGGTGATGGAGCAAATCCGGTTATACTCAAGTCGGAATTTATTATGTCACTGTGCGAACAGCTTATCGGCGGTAATAATCTCGGTGCAAAGCAAAAGTCAATCATTGACCGTTGTACTGCCAGTGTTTACCGTACCTATCAGCAGAACGATTATACAGGCACAGTACCGACTTTGCAGGATTTTCGTGCTGAACTTCTTAAACAGAATGAGCCTGAAGCACAGGAAATTGCTCTTGCCATTGAGCTGTTTACCAATGGCTCGCTTAATACCTTTGCAAAACAAAGCAATGTGGATACTGCTAACCGTCTGATTTGTTATGACATTCTTGATCTTGGCAAACAGCTTATGCCTATCGGTATGCTTGTAGTTCTTGATTCTATTCTGAACAGAATTACACAGAACAGAGCTAAGGGAAAGCATACCTATATTTTCATTGATGAGATTTACTTGCTTTTCCAGCACGAGTATAGTGCAAACTTCTTGTTTACGCTTTGGAAGCGAGTTAGAAAATACGGTGCGTATGCAACAGGTATTACGCAGAATGTTGATGACCTTTTGCAGAGTCACACTGCGAGAACAATGCTCGCAAACAGTGAGTTTATCATTATGCTCAATCAGGCTTCGACCGATAGAATTGAGCTTGCGAAACTGCTTAATATTTCTGATCTTCAGATGTCCTATATAACCAATGTGGAAGCGGGACACGGACTTATCAAGGTGGGCAGTTCTCTTGTACCGTTTGCAAATAAGTTCCCTAAAAACACGAAACTTTATAAACTGATGACCACAAAGCCGGGCGAGGGCGTATAGCTCTCGCTTGTAGCTTTTAGAAAGGAAAAACAATGAAAAAGACTATATGTATCATTTTGGCAACGGTATTTACCGTGCTTCTCGGCGTCAGTGGTTACTTTATCTTCGACTATTACACAGAAGCTGAGAAACAAACACAGATGTATGATTCTCTTGTGCAGATTGTAGAGGACAGTGAAAGTAAGGCTGTTGAGCCAATCAAATATTCGGAAGATAAGACAATCCTTCCGGAGCTTACCGAACTATATCAGCAAAACAGTGATTTGGTTGGGTGGATTTGCATAGAGGACACTAAAATCAATTATCCTGTTATGCAGACAGTTGAAACCTCCAATTATTATTTGAGACGAGGCTTTGATAAAAAATATACTGTTTACGGTTGTCCTTATGTTCAAGAGGACTGTGATGTTTCAAAGCCTTCTGACAATGTGGTGATCTACGGACATCATATGAATAACGGAACAATGTTTGCCGACCTTGAAAAATTTAAGAATGAGGAATTTTGGCAGGAACACAAAATCATTGATTTTAATACCCTGACTGAGAAAAACAAGTATGAAGTCCTTGCGGTTTTTAAAACAGCAGTATATACCGACAGTTCTGATTCATTCAAATACTATCGGTTTACAGACGCACAGTCACCGGAAGAATTTAAGTCTTATGTTGACAAGTGCAAGGAACTTTCTCTCTATGATACGGGCGTATCGGCAGAGTATGGCGATAAACTGATAACTCTATCTACTTGTGAATATTCCCGCACTAATGGCAGCCTTGTTGTAGTGGCAAAAAAAGTAACGGAAAGCGGTGGTGCCAATGCTTCCGCAAATGACGGGGCGACAGAGATACCGAGCTAACGCCCTAATAAAAAAGCTGTGTGCTAACTATATAGATGGAAATTGCTTGCTGCTTGATGACGGAGAAAGCTGTGTCTGTGTGCAGAGCATTTCCTATTCCTTGTTATGTAAGTATTTTCGCAATGCTGTTCTTCCGGCTGATCCAGTGTTAGAAGCAGAAATTCTTGGAACACACCCTGAAAAGTGTGTTTCCTGCGGTAAGCCGATTATCAAGAAAGGAAACAGAAAAAAATACTGTGAGAAGTGTGCCGAGATTATATATAAAAGGCAGCAGGCAGAGTACGCAAGAAAGAAGCGTGCAGAGTCGAAAAATAGGAGCTGAAAAGTCCTTATTTTATGCGGGTTTTCAGCACTTGTACTTTGAGGGGCAAGGTGTTTATACCTTTGCCCCTATTTTTTAAATTAAAAGCGTGACAAATGCTTGGAAAGGAGGTTTTTATGGCAGACATTAAAACAAGAGATGTTGTAAAAGGCTCAATCAAAACAATAGATAAATCGGCAGTTGCCGCCGAGCGTATGAAGTCCGCATTTATTCAGACCAAAGATAAAGCGGAACATTCCGTTTATATTCAGGAAGGAAGTGCAGAAGAATACGCTTCCAACCGATTGGAAAGCGGTGTTGACCGTGCTTCTCACGAAGCCGTACACCAGTTTGACAAACAAGGTCGAAAAGGTGTGCAGAGAACAAAACAGAATATCGTCAAAGCAAAAGACGGTATTCAGAAATTCAAGGAAAAACGGGCAGCGCAGTCATTGGAAAAGCAATCGTTTCGTACTATCCGAAATAAAGGTGTTAAAGCTGCGGAGCAAACGCAAAAAACAGTGAAACAATCTGCTCGTTCTGCGGGAAAAAAGACAATAAAGACTGTTGGAAAAGGCTCTGCAAAAGCTGCACAGAAAACTGTGAAGACCGCAGAGCGTACCGCTAAAACGACGGTGAAAACGGCACAGCAAACAGCGAAAGCCGCACAAAAAACGGCACAAGCTACGGCAAAAGCAGCTCAACGGGCAGCTCAGGCTGCAAGGGCTGCAACTCGTGCCGCCATTGCCACTGCAAAGGCGATTGCCAAAGCAATAGCAGTTACGGTTAAGGCAATTATTGCCGGAACAAAAGCATTGATTGCCGCTATCGCCGCAGGTGGTTGGGTGGCGGTTTTGATCATTATTGTAATCTGCTTAATAGCTATGATACTCGGCTCGGTATTTGGAATCTTTTTCTCAGGAGAAGATTCTTCAACCGGACAGTCAATGCAGACTGTTGTTCAGGAAATCAACACTGAATATGACGCAAAACTGCAAGAGAAAAAGAGTTCAGTATCCTATGATATTCTTGAAATGAGTGGAAGCAGAGCCGTTTGGAAAGAAGTTCTTGCGGTGTATTCTGTTAAGGTTAACACTGATCCTAATAATCCGCAGGAGGTCACAACAATAGATGATTCAAAAAAGCAGCTTCTAAAAGAAATCTTTTGGAAAATGAATGAAATATCTTCCCGAACGGAGACAAAGACCGAAACAGTGATTGTAGAGACAGATGACGGTCACGGTAATATTGTGGAAACTAAAAAGACTGTTACCCGAACTTACTTATATATTACAGTAAATCACAAAACAGTTGAGGAGATGGCTACTGAGTATGGCTTCAATGAAGAACAAAAAAGCTATCTTACAGAATTGCTTGCAGATGAAAACAATTCTCTGTGGTCACAGGTTCTTTATGGAATTGCAGGTGCCGACGATCAGATTGTATCAGTAGCATTTTCACAGATTGGAAATGTTGGCGGCGATCCATACTGGTCTTGGTACGGCTTTAATTCCCGTGTCGAGTGGTGTGCGTGTTTCGTTAGTTGGTGTGCTAATGAATGCGGCTATATTGACGCAGGCGTTGTGCCAAAATACGCAGGCTGCGTTAATGGTGTTAACTGGTTTAAAGAGCGAGGACAATGGATGGACGGAAGTGATGAGCCAGTTCCCGGTATGATTATCTTTTTCGATTGGAATGATGAGAGTGGTCAAGACGGACTATCTGATCATACAGGTATTGTCCAAAAAGTAGAAAACGGACGAGTTTATACAGTTGAGGGTAATTCTAATGATTCTGTTCGTCAGAATAGTTATCCGGTCGGAGATAATGAAATTCTCGGCTACGGAGTCCCTCAATATTAAAAGAGTGCTGTCCATTTGGGCAGCACTCTGAATTTACATATCTAATAATATTTACTTTTTTAAGTCTCTTGCAATGGCAATGAGATTGTCGAGCTGTTCATTATTTAATGATTTTGCAATTTCAAAAAGCTCATTTGCCTTTGTGGGATTAGTTGACTTGGTATCAAAGAAGTCTTTAGGTTCTATACCAAGATATTCACAAATATAAAAGAATGTCATCATAGAAGGAAGATTTACACCATTTTCGATATTGTTAATATAACCAGCGCTTTGACCGATTGACAAGCTCATATCCCGTGCAGAAGCACCTTTATTTATGCGCAGCTCGGTTAGCCTTTTTATAAAATCTTCTTTATCCATAGTCCTCACCACCTTTATATATAATTTTACTATATACATGCCTCTATTCTGTCCGGTTATTTTAGTAGTTTTCGTTGACATATCTAAAATAATTAGATATAATACTGATAAGTATATATTTTGATTAGATGTGACAATATGAAAGAAAAAACGGCTTGTTTTACGGGACACAGAAAAATAGCGTCCGGACAACAAAAACTTGTTGTCGAACGCTTGAGACAGACGGTAGAAAATCTCATTTTAAATGGATATTGTTATTTTGGTGCTGGCGGGGCATTGGGCTTTGATACATTGGCAGCACAATGTGTATTGTCCTTAAAAAAACAATACCCTCATATTAAACTGATTTTAGTTTTGCCTTGTGAAACCCAAACAAGCGGTTGGAGCAAGGGAGATATTGATGTTTATGAACAGATCAAATCTCAGGCGGATAAGGTAGTATATACCTCAAAAGAATATACAAGGGGGTGTATGTTTAAGAGAAACCGTCATTTGGTGGATTACAGTAGTGTATGTATAGCATATCTAACCGAAACAAAAGGCGGAACGGCTTATACAGTAAATTATGCTATACAAAAGAATATAAAAGTAGTTAATTTGGCACAAGGGTTTAGTAATGTAAAATAACGGGGAGAGAAAGAAATGACCACAAAACAAATTATTCGTCAAATCGCAAGGGATAATAATGTTACACCAAAACAAGTAGAGGAAGATATAAAGGAGGCTATTCGTGCAGCAATGGCTTCTGATGATCCGCAAGCACAAGCAATATGGAGGCAAATAGCGCCTGATGGCAAGGAGCCGTCAATAGATACTTTTTTGAAGTTTTGTGCTAATAGAATACATAACCAAAACCAATTATAATATTGCTTATATTATTTACCCTTCTACCATTATAATAATTTGTAAAAGGTAAAATAAGACTGTCTGTTTGACAGATAGACAGTCTGAAAGCTCGCTTTTCAGCGAGCTTTTTCTATATACACTACAGTATAAGTGTAATAACTATTAGAAGGTGTGATGAAATAGCGACACCTAATGCTGAATAATAGATTGTTTTCGACTAAATTGTTGTTTTTTGCGAGATTTTAATATATAATGTAGTCTGTATAGGTGCATTTGCCTGTTTATTGTTTTTAGAAAGGATGAAGTGCTATGCGAGTAAGTTACAACAAGCTTCAAAAGCTGATGATAGATAATCAAATGAAAAGAAATGACTTGATAAGAGCGGCGGAACTTAGCCCGTATATGGCAACGAAAATCTATAAGAATGAACCCGTATCCCTTGAAGTGCTTATGCGTATCTGTAAAGTATTTCATTGTGATATTGGAGATATATGCGAAATTATTTTAGACGAATAAAATTGGTTGTTATATGATTTTTGTCAGGTAGGAGAATGAATATGGAGTTGATTAACAACACTAGCAAAACATTGAGAGATGATTTAGCTATTGAGATACATAAAGGCAGTAAGCTGTCTATTGCAGCAGCTTGTTTCTCGATTTATGCCTTTCAGGAACTGAAAAAAGAATTAAAAGGAATCGAGGAACTTAGATTTATTTTTACATCTCCTACATTTACAACGGAAAAGGCTAAGAAAGAAAAACGAGAGTTCTATATTCCTCGCTTAAATCGTGAACGCAGCTTGTACGGAACAGAATTTGAGGTAAAGCTGCGAAATGAACTGACTCAAAAAGCCATTGCTAAAGAATGTGCCCAGTGGATAAAGGAAAAGGTTACTTTCAAGTCCAACACCACCGGCGATAATATGATGGGATTTATCAACCTTGATGATAAGAACTATATGCCGGTAAACGGATTTACGACGGTTGACCTCGGCTGTGAGCGTGGCAATAACGCCTATAATATGGTTCAAAAAACAGAAGCTCCGGTTTCAACTGCATATCTTGAACTGTTTGATAGCTTATGGAACGACAATACAAAATTACAGGTTGTAACCGATGAGGTAATAGATAGCATTACAGCAGCATATCAGGAAAACTCTCCTGACTTCATTTACTTTGTGACGCTCTATAACATTTTCAATGAGTTTTTGGAAGATATATCTGAGGATGTTCTCCCTAACGAAGCAACCGGATTTAAGAACAGCAAGATTTGGAGTATGCTTTATAATTTCCAAAAAGATGCTGTTCTTGCAATTATCAATAAACTTGAAAAGTTTAATGGATGTATTCTGGCAGACAGTGTAGGTCTTGGTAAAACTTTCACTGCTCTTGCAGTTATTAAATACTATGAAAACAGGAATAAATCCGTTTTGGTTTTATGTCCTAAAAAACTGACCAACAACTGGAATACATATAAAGACAACTATGTAAATAACCCTATTGCGTCTGATAGACTCCGCTATGATGTTTTGTATCATACTGACCTGAACCGTACACACGGTAAATCAAACGGACTTGATTTAGATAGATTGAATTGGAGTGCCTACGACCTTGTTGTAATTGATGAGTCCCATAATTTTCGTAATGGAGGAAAGCTCAGCGGTGAAGAAAATGAAAAGGAAAACCGCTATCTGAGATTGCTAAACAGGGTTATCCGAAAAGGTGTTAAGACAAAGGTGCTTATGCTGTCAGCAACGCCGGTTAATAACAGATTTAATGACCTTAAAAATCAACTTGCACTTGCTTATGAAGGCAATACTGACTACATAGACGAAAAACTGAATACAACTCGTTCGATTGATGAGATTTTTAAAAGCGCTCAGAGAGCTTTCAACACTTGGAGTAAATGGGAACCGCAGGATAGGACTACCGAAAACCTGCTAAAAATGCTTGACTTCGATTTCTTTGAAGTGCTGGATAGTGTTACGATTGCACGCTCGAGAAAACATATTCAGAAATACTACGATACAACCGATATTGGTACATTCCCTACAAGGCTCAAGCCTATTTCTTTAAGACCTCAGCTTACTGACCTAAAAGAAGCAATAAACTACAACGAGATTTTTGAGCAGCTTATGCTGTTATCACTGACAATTTACACGCCGACGCACTATATTCTGCCGAGCAAAATGGAAAAGTATGCGGAGCTGTACGAAGATAACAAAGTCAATATCGGTTTTACACAGGCAAATCGTGAGCAAGGTATTCGACGATTGACTGCTATCAACCTAATGAAACGTATGGAAAGCTCAGTATATTCATTTAATCTTACCTTAAAGCGAATTAAAGAATTGATTGAGAACACAATCCATACCATAGACACTTATGATCGTTCCTCAGCAGTCAAACTTGAACTTACCGATATATCTGATATTGACGAGTATGACAGTGATGATCAGAACGGTGATGAACTGTTTACTTTCGGCAGAAAGGTTAAAATAGATCTTGCGGATATGGATTATAAGTCGTGGAGAGACAGCCTTACAAAAGACGCAGAGGTTTTAGAACTTCTGACCTTGATGGTTGGAGATATTACACCGGAACACGATTCTAAGCTGCAAGAGTTATTCAGGGTAATTCGTAATAAGTTAGAACATCCGATTAACACTGGAAACAAGAAGATTATTATATTTACTGCTTTTGCGGATACTGCCGGATATTTATATGACAATGTAAGCCGTTATGTAAAAGAAAACTTTGGCTTAAATACAGCAATGGTATCCGGTACGGTAGAGGGTAAAACTACTGTGCCAAAGCTCAGAAATGACTTAAATACTGTTCTGACCTGCTTCTCCCCTATTTCAAAGGACAAGCAGCTGCTTATGCCCAATGACAATACAGAGATTGATTTCTTGATTGCTACCGACTGTATTTCCGAAGGTCAGAACTTGCAGGACTGTGACTATTTGATCAACTATGACATACATTGGAACCCTGTACGTATCATACAGCGTTTCGGACGAATCGACCGTATCGGTAGTAAAAATGCGTACATCCAGCTTGTAAACTTTTGGCCGGATGTTACGCTTGATGAGTATATCGACTTAAAGGCAAAGGTTGAAACCCGTATGAAGATTGTGGATATGACCGCAACTGGCGATGATAACCTTTTAAGTGATGAAGAAAAAACCGATCTCGAATATAGAAAATTACAATTAAAGCGTCTGCAAGAAGAAGTTGTTGATATTGAGGATATGACGACTGGTATTTCCATTATGGATTTGGGACTTAACGAGTTCAGAATGGATTTGTTAGAGTATATCAAACATCACGACGATATTGACAAAACCCCGTTTGGATTGCACGCTGTTGTTTCTGCAACGGAAGATATGCCGGAGGGTGTTATCTATGTGCTGAAAAACCGTTCAAACAGTGTGAATATTGACAATCAGAACCGCCTCCACCCATTCTATATGGTTTACATCAGTAACGACGGTAAGGTTGTCTGCGACCATCTGTCGCCGAAGGATATGCTTGATAAAATGCGGTTTCTTTGTAAAGGAAAGACGGAACCTGATGCTAACCTTTGTAAAGAGTTCAACAAAGAAACTCGTGACGGCAAGGATATGAGTGAGTTTTCAAAGCTGCTCGGTGATGCTATTGCTTCTATCATAGAAGTCAAAGAAGAAAGTGACATTGATTCCTTTTTGGGCGGCGGTCAAGTCAGTTTCCTGTCAAACGAAATTAAAGGATTAGATGATTTTGAACTTATTTGCTTTTTGGTAATTAAAGATCAGACGAAAGTGGACGCATCAACGGAAGAATATAAACTTGTTATAGCCGGAAGCAGAGACTTTAAAGATTATTCATTACTTTCCGAAACGTTAGACAAACACCTGAAGAACAGAGCAAGAAATAAAGCTATTACAATCATCAGTGGAACGGCAAAGGGTGCGGATCAATTGGGTGAGCAATACGCAAAAGAAAAGGGTTATAAGGTTGAATATTATCCGGCTGATTGGGAGCGTTACGGAAATGCAGCGGGTCCGATACGCAATACGCAAATGGCAAAAGCAGCAGATGATGTGATTGTTTTTTGGGACGGAAAATCTGCCGGAACAAGGAATATGATGGAAGCTGCCCAAAAAGAAAATATCCCCTGCACGGTTATTCGCATTGAATAGATAAAGGAGAAGTGAAAATGCTTGGGTTGCCAAAAAATACAGAACTGAATAAGCAGCTCCCCAAAAATGCGATCTATGCAAAGTTTCAGATGAATACAGCCGCTAAAGACCGTATGGACAAAGATATTTCCCGAATTTATATTGTAAATGAAGTTTCTGCGTCAAAGATCAATCTAAATGAAGGGACAGAGGTGAAGTCTTTCTATGTTATGTCCGTGCTTCTGAAGACTAAGGATTATGATGAGAAGAACATCATCACTCTGTCAAAGCTGATACCGCAAAATATGGTAATGGTTTTAGAATATGAGAATCAAGCAAAGCTTGCCGTTTTCCATACCAAACTCATGCAGACAGAGTGGTTTGAGAAAGAGGAACTGTCTCTTGAGCTGAAAGGGCTAAACCTTGATACTGTATGGGAAAATATCATTGTTCAGATAGGCGGATTGACTGTAGAACAGGGTAATTCACTTGATGAGCAGATTGTGATTGATGAACAGAGGAACAAGCTGCAAAAAGAAATAGCAAGGCTTGAAAAACTTGCTCGAACGGAAAAACAGCCGAAGAAAAAGTTTGAGCTGGTGCAGGAAATAAATAAGTTACGAAGGGTAAAACTCTGATATGAAAAAAATACATTTTGTTTTTATTGCGATTAGTGTATTGAGCCTTCCTATTATTGTGAGTGGTGTTGTATATCTCCTTTTGTCAAAAAATATTTTTGATAATCCGGATTTTTGGTATGGATATATGGCATATTTCGGAACTGCCTGTTTGGCTATTGTATCATTATGGCAAAATGAAAATGCAAATAAAATAAATAATAGATTGAATAAATTACAAGAAAATGAATTTACACCAACTTTGCTAATCACTGGATTTCTCGGTATATCTAATCTTAAAGTAACCTTTAACGACCTAAAGAATAAAAATGATATTTTTATAACTGAAATGCGAAGTAAAGACGATGACATTAAATTAGGATATGCGGTTTGTCTAATAGATAATGATTTTAGTCAAGATACTTCTTGCATTCCACGCATATATGAAATTCACTTAAAAAGTGTTAACAAATCCTTGATAACAGAGATGGAAATAAAAAACATATCTTTTAGAGGAGGAAATTTTCAAAAAGACTATTCAATTAACCGAAATATAGATGTTTCTATAAATAATAATGATGAATTCATATTGTTTATTTATCATTTTTCCGATACCTATAAAGATACTAAGAATAAAGCCCTATTTTCATTGTGTAGAAAAATGAAATTTAAAATACAGATACATACTTCTTTAAATAAAGTTTTTGAAGAGAACATTAGTGTTGATAAGCACTTTATAGAAAAAGGTTTTAAAGAGTATCCTGAAGGAAATATAGAACTTATGATATCATCATCATTTGAAATAAAGGAAATTTCGAAAGACAAATAAGGTTTTATAATCAAAAATAACTATTTAAAAAGAATTACTAAACTATATTTTATAAGGTTTAAAATTTAGAAATGGGGGAATATAATGTCAGTTGATCAATGCCAACGAATTGTTAATACACTTGATAAAGAAATCACTGATCTTGAAAAAAAGAAAGCGGCAAAAGATAAAGAAATTGCTTCTTTACAAGGTAAAGTCAACACAACTAATAAAAGTATTACAAAAAACACATCTCCATCTATGCTCAGTAGCAAGTTAAGACAAATTACCGGCTGGGAAACGGACATAGCTAAGAAATCGAAAGAGAGTGCTGATTTGTCTGCAAAAATAGCAGATAAAAGAAAGAAGCGTTCTGAAGCGTACCTTAAACTACAAAAAGCTCAGCAAGATGAACAGAAAAAATCTGATAAGCAAACAGCTAAGATGATTAAGGATTATGAAAATCGTATTAATGAGCTTCAGAGACAGGCTATACAGCAAATCATACAACCTCAACTACATTACATAAGTCAGAAGGATGAAGAATATGATGTATTCATATCTCATGCATGGGAAGATAAAGAGGACTTTGTTGACGAACTCGTAACCGAGATGCGTAGGCTTGGTATTAAAGTTTGGTATGATACCGACAGACTAAAATGGGGCGACTCAATGCGTGAGAAGATTGACAAAGGATTAAGCAAATCTCGTTATGGTGTTGTGGTGCTTTCGCCTGATTATATTCGTGAGGATAAATATTGGACAAAATCCGAGCTTAATGGACTATTCCAAGTAGAAACAATCAACGGAAAGACTATTCTTCCTATATGGCATAAGCTAACAAAAAAACAAGTTACGGAATATAGCCCAATAATTGCGGATAGAAAAGCGTTAACGACATCTGATTATACAGCGGAAGAAATGGCTAATACATTGAAAGAGTTATTTTTTGATATAGAGGGAAAATAAATTGGACAAACTCAAAATGCAAATGGCAAATAAAGCTGTCGTAAACTTTAGAAATAGGCAGAAATGTTACCAAATGCTGTGAGTGAAATGATTAGTGAAGGTTTGATAAAAACGAAAGAGTCGAAAACAGCCGAAGAAGAAGTTCGAGCTGGTGCAGAAAATAAATACGTTGAAGGTGAAATTAAAAAATGCAAATTGACAAAAAAGAAAATCTGAAAATAAGTGAAGAGTTCGTACCATTTTATGATTTTCTTAATTATTGTCGTGCTTGTTTTTTGAGTATAATTGAATATGTAGATAAAAACCATCTTTCTGACGAACCTATTAATTATAAATCAGACAAAGATAGAGTGATTTTTGAAGATGTTTGTAAAGATAAAGATGCAGAACAGTGGCTGATCGATAACGGATATAAAGATGTTGTTTTTAATTTCTATTTTAAGCACTTATTTTTCTCTCTTCTTGTTGATTTTTGCAATTACTATAACGCTTCTATTGATATGGCTTTTAACGGAAATATTTATGTTGCTTGGGCATTGTTGCGTAAACCACTTCAGGAAACGTTGGCATATATTGAATGGTTATACGTTGATAAGGACGAGCTACTTAAATTGATGATTGAAAGTAATGATGTAAAAAGTTATGAGATAATGAACAAGAAAAATAAAATAAAAATAAAGGAGCATATTGATAAAATTCAAAACTGCAAGTCGACAGAAATATTAGATATATATGATTTTCGATATAGCTATGACAAAGAGTTAACACTAAACGGAATTCTTCAAGCAGCAAATCATCTAATTACAACAAGACCTGTATTGAAAACTTCTCCGTCTGGATTAAATTTTATATTCCAAAATGGTGAAAGAATTTACAGAGATACTGGGTTTTATTACACAGCCATTTCTTATGTTATGACGTACACAATGGATGTTATTATGAAAATATTTGCAGATATTGCTGATTTAAGTGAATATACTCGTGCAATGAATTCTTTAAATTTAAAACTAAAAGAATTGCATACAATGTCCGATCAAATAGATTATAAAAAAGCCAAAGAATTATTGGAATTAGACCTGATACCTGTTTATTGCCCGGTATGTGGCCAGTCAAACAGTAGTGATGAAATGTGGATAAAATTTGCATATAGTCATTTTGAATGTAGTAAATGCCATAACAAAATAAACACGTATCAATATTTGTTTGATTTTGAGGACATTACGTTTGTAAATGAAAATCATAAGGATCATAATAATGGACAAGTTTAAAATTTAAACAGCAAATAAGGCTGTCTAAAACTTAAAAAACCGGCAGAGATATCACGGAATATCTTAACCAAAATGATTTGTGAAAGTTTGAAAAACCTGATCGAGCAGAGAATAAATTAAAGGAAATGTTTGAAAAAGCATTGAGAAATTGTAGTAAAAAAATTTGGAATGAATAGGAGAAAATAATGGAAATCTTAAATATAATAGCACTTATCTTTGTGCCAATTTTCGCAGTTGTCGTTGGACAAAAATTACAACAACGAGCCCAGAAGCGAAATGATAAAATGCAGATATTCAAAACATTGATGACAAGCCGAATTTTTGGATGGACAAACGAAAGTGTTCAAGCTATGAATCTAATTGATATTGTTTTTGCAGATGATAAAGCTGTACGGAAACAATGGAAAATTTGTTTTGATAAAATGTGTGTGGAGAATCCGACCGAAACGGAATTATCTAAAATCAAAACTGAAAGAGAAAAGCTTTTGGAAACAATGGCAAAGTCGTTAGGCTACAAAGATATTATTACATGGGAATCTATACAAAATCCATATATACCAAAAGGTATGGCAGAGTTAATGGAACAACAGCAAGCATATCAAAAGAATCAATCTATACTCATGGAGCAAATGAAAAATATGATGCAGACAAGCAGAAAGGAAGAAACAAATGGAGAAGCTCAAAATGCAAACAGCAAATAAAGCGGATGAAAACTTTAAAAAACTGGCGGAGATGTTCCCGAACGCCGTAACCGAAACAATAGACGAAAACGGCGAAGTAGTTCGTGCGATTGATAAAGATGTGCTGATGCAGGAAATCAACACAAAGGTAGTTGACGGTAACGAGGAACGCTACCAGTTTACTTGGCCGGACAAGAAGAAGTCTGTCCTGCTTGCAAATGCGCCGATCAATAAAACCCTCCGCCCTTGCAGAGAAGAAAGCGTTGACTTTGACAATACCGAAAACCTCTATATCGAGGGCGACAATCTGGAAGTGCTGAAACTCTTGCAGGAAACCTATTTGGGCAAAATCAAAATGATTTACATAGATCCTCCCTACAACACCGGCAACGATTTTGTGTACGAAGATGATTTTGCGCAAAGCGCAGAGGAATACCTTGCAAACAGCGGACAGTTTGATGATGAGGGCAACCGCCTTGTAAAAAACCTCGACAGCAACGGTCGCTTTCACACAGATTGGCTGAACATGATTTATCCACGCTTAAGGCTTGCAAAAACACTTCTTTCTGAAGCTGGATTGATATTCATTTCAATAGACGAAAACGAAGTCGAAAATCTTAAAAAAATGTGTAATGAAGTGTTTGGAGAAAGTAATTTTCTTACTTGCGTAACTCGTGCGACGGGAACCCCGACAGGCGGCGGTTTCGACGGACTTGTGAATGAATTAGATTATATGTTGATTTATGCAAAAAACTCCGTTGAAGCAACTATAAATGGATTGGAAATGAGTCAGGAAGATTCAAAGATATATGACCAAGTAGATGAGCAGGGGCGGTATTTAATTAGACCATTACGTCGTACAGGTGGAGAAGATAGAAGAGAAGATAGACCAACGATGTACTTTCCTATAATTGCACCTGATGGGACGGAAGTCTATCCACTTGGTCCTACAGGCTATGAAAGTAGATGGATTTGTTCTCCTGATACAGCCCGGAAACTTGCCGAGAATAATATGCTAGCATGGAAACAAGTGAAGAAAGATGGAGAAACAAAATGGCAAGTATATCAAAAATTCTATTTGGAAAACAGAAAAAAAGCACCCGGAAATTTGTGGACAGATGTTGAGGGGAATAAAAAAGCAACAAGAGATGTCAGAGAAATATTTGATAGTAATAAGATTTTCGATTTTCCTAAGCCTGTAGGATTACTAAAAAAGGCTATCTCTATCGGTGCTGATAATGACTCAATTATTATGGACTTTTTTTCCGGTTCAGCGACTACGGCACAAGCTGTGATTCAACTTAACGCAGAAGATGGCGGAAACAGAAAGTTCGTAATGGTACAATTACCTGAAATTCCAGATGAAAAATCAGAAGCATACAAAGCGGGTTACAAAAACATCTGCGAGATCGGCAAAGAGCGTATTCGTCGTGCCGGAGCAAAAATTAAGGAAGAAAGTCCGTTGACTACCCAGAACCTTGATACAGGTTTTCGTGTTCTCAAATGCGACAGTACGAATATGAAAGATGTCTACTACAACCCGGATGAATATGAAGCCGACCTTTTCAGTATTCTTTCAGATAATATCAAAGAGGACAGAACACCGGAGGACTTGTTGTTCCAAGTGATGCTTGATTTGGGCATTTTGCTTTCAAGCAAGATTGAAGAAACAGTGATGGACGGCAAGAAAGTTTTCAGTGTTGCCGACGGCTTCCTGATCGCCTGCTTTGATGAGAATGTGACGGAAGAAACCATTACCACTATCGCAAAACAAAAACCTTATTACTTTGTTATGCGTGACAGCTCTATGGCTAACGACAGCGTGGCTACAAACTTCGAGCAGATTTTCGCTACATACAGCCCGGAGACAGTTAGGAAGGTGCTGTGATTATGTGTGAAGATTTCTCTAAGTTTGATTTGAGTAAAATAAAAATACCAAGTATCGTAACAAATCCGCCAATACCTCCTATGATACAAAAACAAATTGCAGAAGATGAGCGCAAGGAACAAGAATTTAATCTATTAGTAGAGCAAAACAATCAGTTAAAAGCGAATTTTGAAAAGCTTGAAGAACTTTGCAATTTGAAAGATACCGAATTGAAAGAAGCTAAGCAAGGTGAAAAAAAAGCAAAAGTTTATAATATGGTAATGATGATTATTACAATCATTTCTATGCTGGTTGCTGTTGCCGCTTGGTTGCTTCCGAATGTGTTGGGAGGTGGAGTTTAAATGAAATTTAACTTTAAAATACAGCAATACCAGACTGACGCTGTGGACGCTGTGGTAAAAGTGTTTCACGGGCAAGGCTTTTATGATAAAGTCAGTTATATCCGTGACCTCGGTAAAATCAAACCCAAAGACACACAGATGATGTTCGGCATGACTGACGAGGAAATGGAATTGTATGATCCGATGAACGATACCGGATACAAGAACGAAATACTTGAGCTTTCTGATGAGCAGCTTTTACACAACATTCAAAAACTGCAAAGTGAAAACAATATTAAGCAGTCGCCTTCCCTTGTCAAGGATTTAGGACGCTGTTCTCTTGATATTGAGATGGAGACCGGTACCGGTAAAACCTATGTATATATCAAGACAATGTTTGAGCTGAATAAACGATACGGCTGGAGCAAGTTTATTGTAGTGGTGCCAAGTATTGCGATCCGTGAGGGTGTGAAGAAAACTTTTGAAATTACCACCGACCATTTTATGGAGCATTATGGCAAAAAAGCTCGTTTCTTTATTTACAACAGCTCTAACTTGAATCAGCTTGATAACTTTTCTTCCAGTTCCGGTATCAATGTGATGATTATTAATACACAAGCTTTTGCTTCTTCTTTGAAAGAGGATGGCAAAAGCAAGGAAGCTCGTATTATCTATTCTAAGCGTGATGAATTCGGCTCTCGCCGTCCCATTGATGTAATTGCTGCAAACAGACCGATTATCATACTGGACGAACCGCAAAAAATGGGTGGAAATGTAACGCAAAAGGCACTGAAAAACTTCAATCCCCTTTTCAGTCTGAACTACTCAGCCACACACGCTAAGCAGCATAATACTGTCTATGTTCTTGATGCTCTTGACGCATTTAATAAGCGTTTGGTTAAGAAAATCGAGGTCAAAGGTTTTGAAGTCAAGAATTTCAGAGGTACAGACAGTTATTTATATTTAGAGCAAATCGTTTTGTCGGCAAAGAAACCACCGATGGCAAAAATTGAACTGGAAATTGGCTATAACAAATCGATTAACCGTGAAACAAGAATTCTCGGTGTAGGCGATGATCTCTATTATGTTTCGCAGGAAATGGAGCAATACAAAGGCTTTACGATTTCTGAAATAGATCCGCTTGCCGGGACTGTCACCTTTACAAACGGTGAAGTAATCAAAGCCGGTGATGTGGTGGGTGATGTATCGGAAAAAGATATGCGCCGTATTCAAATCAGAGAAACAATCCTCTCCCACTTTGAGAAAGAGGAAAAGCTTTTCAATATGGGAATCAAGTCACTGTCATTGTTCTTTATTGACGAGGTTGCAAAGTACCGCCAATATGACGAAGATGGTAATGATGTTCTCGGAGAATACGGACAGATGTTTGAGCAGGAGTATGTGAATGTTTTAAATGAGTATCTAACGCTTTTTGATACCCCTTATCAAAAATATTTGAAGTCTACTTGCAGCGATGTTACAGCAGTACATAAGGGATATTTCAGCATCGACAAAAAAACGGGCAGAAGCATTGACAGTCAATTAAAGCGTGGCAGTGAGTTCTCTGATGATATTTCCGCTTATGACCTCATATTGAAGAATAAGGAACGCTTGCTTTCCTTTGAAGAGCCGACAAGATTCATCTTTTCTCATTCAGCACTTCGTGAAGGCTGGGATAACCCGAATGTTTTTCAAATCTGTACATTAAAGCATTCCGACAGCAATACTGCAAAACGCCAAGAAGTTGGGCGTGGACTTCGACTTTGCGTTAATCAGTCCGGCAACAGAATGGATATAGAAACCTGCGGAGACAGTGTACACGACATCAATATGCTGACTGTTATTGCAAGCGAAAGCTATAAAACCTTTGTAACCGACTTGCAGAGTGATATTAAGACAGTCCTTTACGACAGACCTACTGTTGCTACAAGCGAATACTTTGCCGGTAAGTATGTCAAAGTAAATGGTGTACCGACACTTATTACGGATGAAATAGCGAATGATATTGAGTTCTACCTTATTTCAAATGGATATGTAGATAAGAAACGCAAGGTTACAGATAAGTATCGTGCTGATGCAGCGAACGGAACTATAGCACCGCTGCCTGAAGAATTGGCTCCGATGGCAGATGGAATTCATACCCTGATTCAGTCTGTCTATGACGACAGTATACTTGACAATATGTTTGAGGATGGACATGAGTCAAAGGTCAAGAATAACCCGCTTAATGAAAATTTTGCAAAGAAAGAGTTCCAAGCTCTTTGGAAGCAGATTAACCGCAAGTATGCATATACGGTTGACTTTGACAGTGAGGAGCTTATCAAAAAGGCTATCGATCACATCAATGAGAAGTTATTTGTTTCTGAACTTCAATACACAACTACAATAGGTCGCCAAAAAGCCAAAATGGATGAATATGAAGTTGGTCGTGGAGCGTCTTTCAGCGGCGAAAAAACAAGAACACAGACATTGAAACACGCTGAGACAAGCCAAATTAAATATGACCTGATTGGCAAAGTGGCTGAGGGTACAACGCTCACAAGAAAGACTACTGCAAGAATATTGAAAGGACTTAGAGTAGATAAATTATATATGTTTAAAAATAATCCTGAAGAATTTATCTCTAAAGTCATCAAACTTATCCGAGAGCAAAAGGCAACGATGATTGTTGAACACATATCTTACGACCAAATTGAGGGCGAATATGACAGCACCATCTTTACCGCAGAGAAAAACACACAGAGTTTTGATAAAGCTTTTCTTGCCAAAAAAGCAATTCAGGACTATGTGTTCACAGATGGTTCGGCTGATAAGAGCATTGAAAGACGGTTTGCAGAAGACTTGGATGCTGCCGAGGAGGTATGTGTGTATGCAAAACTGCCGAGAACGTTCCAAATTCCTACGCCGGTAGGAAACTACTCTCCCGACTGGGCGATTGCTTTCTATGAAGGAACAGTAAAGCATATCTTTTTTGTGGCAGAAACAAAAGGAACAATGGAAAGTCTCAATCTCAGACCGATTGAAAAAGCAAAAATAGACTGTGCAAAGAAACTGTTTAACGAGATGTCTACAAGCAAAGTTAGATATCACGATGTGGATAGCTACCAGTCATTGCTGAATGTTATGGCGTCAATGAAGTAGGTATAAAATTTTGAAACTTGGTTAAATAAAAAATGAAAGGAGCGTAGAAAGATGGATGATAATAGAACATATATTGCGATAGACCTGAAATCTTTTTACGCTTCTGTTGAGTGCAGAGAGAGAAATCTTAATCCGCTGACCACTAATCTTGTGGTGGCAGATAAGAGCCGTACCGAAAAAACAATATGCCTTGCGGTTTCACCGTCACTTAAAAGTTTTGGTATTCCCGGACGACCGAGGTTATTCGAAGTGGTGCAGAAAGTCAAAGAAGCCAATGCTGCCCGAAAATGGAAAGCTCCAAAACATACTTTTGTCGGTTCGTCCTATAACTATGAGGAGCTGAAAATCAATCCGACATTAGAAATTGATTACATTGTTGCTCCTCCCCGTATGGCGTATTATATGGAGTACAGTACGAAGATTTACAATGTTTATTTGAAATATGTCGCACCGGAGGACATACACACCTACTCCATCGATGAAGTATTTATGGATGTCACACATTACTTGCAGAGCTACAAGATGACTGCAAGAGAGCTGACGATGACGATTATCCGAGATGTTCTGAAAGAAACCGGAATAACAGCCACCGCCGGTATCGGTACAAATATGTACCTTTGCAAGATTGCAATGGATATTGTAGCAAAACACATTGAACCTGATAAGGACGGTGTTCGTATTGCAGAGCTTGATGAAATGTCCTATCGCAGATTACTTTGGAACCATAGACCGTTGACGGATTTTTGGAGGGTTGGAAAGGGATATGCAAAGAAGTTAGAGGATAACGGACTCTATACAATGGGCGATGTCGCAAGATGCTCCATAGGTAAACCGACAGATTACTATAATGAAGAATTACTTTATAAGCTGTTCGGAATAAATGCAGAATTGCTTATCGACCACGCTTGGGGGTACGAACCTTGTACCATAAAGCAGGTCAAAGCGTACAAGCCTTCAACAAATAGTATTTGCTCCGGTCAGGTATTACAATGTCCTTACGATTTTGATAAAGCTCGATTGGTAGTTCGAGAAATGGTTGACCTTATGGTACTGGACTTAGTAGATAAAGGACTTGTGACCGACCAAATTGTTTTGACCATTGGGTATGACATAGAAAATTTAACAGACCCAAGCCGTCGGGCAAAGTATGGCGGAGAGGTCACAACAGACCATTATGGACGTAAAATTCCGAAGCACGCTCACGGAACAAAGAACCTTTATAGGCAGACTTCTTCTACTTCATTGATTACTAATGCAACTATGGAACTTTATGACAAGATCGTGGATAGAGAATTGCTTATCAGGCGAATTACTGTTGTAGCAAACCGACTTATAGACGAAAGTAAGGCGAAGCAACAAGACTGCTATGAGCAGCTAAATTTGTTTACCGATTATGCCGAAAACAATCATAAAAAGACTGAGGAAGAAGCCAAACTTGAGCGAGAAAAGCGTATGCAGAGAGCTATGCTTGATATTAAGAAGAAATTCGGAAAGAACGCTATTCTGAAAGGTATGAATCTTCAGGAAGGTGCAACAGCAAAAGGCCGCAACGAGCAAATCGGCGGTCACAAGGCATAACCAAATTAGAAGTTGTAGAAATAATTTGGAGGGCATATGAAAATAGAATTTTTAGTAAACACTGAGATAAATGATGGTCATCAAATCTTTATTCAAGAAGCAGAATTTAGAAAAGCAAAGAATAATGAGGACGAATTTAACAGTTTTGCATTTGCAACAAATTGCTTGTTCGCTTTCTATGGTTGTCCTGATGATTTCATTAGACCGGTTGAATATGAAAAAATACTGTCTGCTTTAGAGAAAGGTGGAGCTGTTATCATTACTATTGTAGAAGAAAGATACCCAAGAAATGTATATCCTGAAGTTTTTGTGTCAAATAATAATAAACTTAAAAAAGTTCAATTATAGGTTTGGTAAATTCTGATTGCCGGACTGTAATTTCATATTATGTGAAAGGAGGAGTAGCTTATGAATAATGACGCTCATCGTTATGATGATATTATAAATCTTCCCCATCCGACATCGGTAAATCATCCTCGTATGTCGTTATATGATCGTGCTGCTCAATTTTCTCCGTTTGCTGCTCTTACCGGACACGACGCTGCTATTAAAGAAACCGCCCGTTTGACGGAGCAAAAAATTGAACAAAGCGAGGATATGATAAGCCTACTGAATGAGAAATTGCAGATGGTAGCTGATAATCTTGGTACAGAGGTTACAATCACTTATTTTGTGCCGGATGAACGGAAATCCGGCGGGGCTTATGTATCCCATACCGGAACGGTACGAAGAATTGATGATTATGAACATACGCTTGTTATGACAGATAAAACGGTAATACCTATTGAGCAGATAAGTGAAATAGAAAGCGAATTGTTCGGTGAAATGGGAATATACGAATAGCAGAAAGGAATAAGCAATGGAAACAAAACCGAGAATTTTATATCTGCTGAAGGTATTGCAGGAAAGAACTGACGAGGAACATCCGCTGACTACAAGCCAGCTTATTGAAATACTAAATACGGAGTTTGGTATCTATGCTCACCGAACCACTATATCAAAAGATATTGCTGCTCTTGTAGACTTCGGAGTGGACATTGTGACCATTCATTCGACTCAAAGCAAATATTTTGTTGCAAGCCGTAAGTTTGAGTTGCCGGAGCTGAAGCTGTTGATTGACGCAGTCGAGTCCTCAAAGTTCATTACGGAAAAGAAAAGCAGAGCGTTAATTAATAAAATTCATTCTTTGACGAGCGAAGGTCAAGTATCGAAGCTCAAGAGAAACAACTATGTTGCCGGACGCATTAAACCGGATAATGAGCAGATTTATTACATAGTGGATACCATAAATGACGCAATCAATGATGGGAAAAAGATTTCATTTCAATATTATGATTATACCGGACTGAAGAAGAAGGTGCTGAAAAACAAAGGCGAAGTCTATACCCTCAGTCCATATCATCTTGTGTGGTGTGGAGATTACTATTATGTCATAGGCTACTCCGATAAGAAGAATAAGGTTGTCACTTTCCGAGTAGATCGTATTGCTGCAAATCCGAAAATGTTAGAAGCCGATATTGTACCTCAGCCGGATGACTTTGAACTTGCTGATTTCACTAAAGAAGTGTTTAATATGTATGACGGTCAGGAAGTAACCGTTGACTTAAGATGTGATAACAGTCTGATGAAAACGATGATTGACCGTTTCGGCGAGGATGTCAAAACGCTTGCCTATGATATGACATCGTTTAGACTTCTTACTGATGTTTCCGTCAGTCCGACCTTTTTCGGGTGGGTATTTGGTTTCGGCGGCAAGGTTCAGATACTTGCACCGGAAGAAGTCAAAGAGCAGTACAAACAGATGATTTTACAGGCAAATGAAAATATAAAATAATTGCTTGTTTCGGCAAAAATGTATTGACTTGTACGCTGCGTACACGCTTATACTCTCAATATAAGGAGGTGTTTCCGATGTTATTAAACGAAATTATCGAAGAAGTCGGAATGACAAAGCGTGCAGTTAAATATTATGAGGAAAAAGGTTTGCTTACCGTCCAAAAGGACAGTAATGGTTATCGAAATTACACGGATCAAGATGTTGAGATTTTGAAAAGGATTTCAGTATATCGTAAACTTGGAATTGGAATAAAAGACATTCAGCGTATACTGAGTGGTGAGGACGAAAGCATTCTTCTAAGCATATATCAGGAGAAATTGAATGAACATAAACTGCGAGATGAAGAAATAAAAGCTTTAAGAGAGTTTATTGATGATAGGGACGCAACTAAAGCAAACGAGCTAATTGATTATCATACAGTTGAAAATGCGATTGAGACATTGTTGCCGGGTGAATGGGGAAATTATTTTAGACAGCATTTTAAGCCATTCCTGTATGTAAGAATAAAGACAGAAGAACAAAAGCAAGCATTGAAAAACATATTGACTTATTGTGATGAAACAACTCTAAAAATCCCATTTATGATGAAGTTGGGAGCAAAGATTTCAAGATTTATTCCTTTCGAAACAAAAACCGCTGAGGAAATGATTTCATACTATCGGGATATGGATGAAAGCAGATATGAGGTCTTAAAAGAGCAGGTAATGAAGGGGGTAAAAATAAAGAATGGAATAATGAAGTATCATCCGGCGTTTGTTGCACAGCGAAAGATGATGAGAGAGTTACAAAACAAAGGATATAACGATATTTTTATTCCTAATCTAAAGGCATTATCCCCACAGTATGCAGAGTATAAGAATGCTATGGATAAAGTGAATGACAGAATATGCAGAGAGCTTGGTTTGTATTATGATACGAATTATAATCTCGTTATTAAGAAACAGTAATATCAATTTGGATACAAATTGCTGAGGTGTCGTATAACAGCGACACCTCTTTTCTTTTCTTCAAAAACCCACTTGTAACTTAAAGAAAAAAGAGTATAATAAAGCTATCAGGAACGCATCGTTCCATATAAAAAGCAGAGGTACACATTATGAGAAGCAAAAATCCCGAGTTAATGGAAAAGATATGTAAATATGCAGAACAATATATTTTGAATAACGGTCATTCTCCGGCTACCTCTACCATTGCTAAAGCTCTTGGTATCGCTAAAACAACAGCGTATAGATATTTGATTGAGATGTCCGATAAAGGAATGATTGAATATGACGGCCTGGAGATAAAAACTCCGGTTACAAAGAAGATTAACACCGGAAGCACACAGACTGCTATTGTAGGTTCCGTTCCTTGCGGCTCTCCGCAGTATGAGGAGGAGAACATCGAGGAATATGTTTCGCTTCCAACTGCAATTTTCGGAACGGGTGATTTCTTTATCCTTCGTGCCAGCGGAGAGTCTATGATTGAAGCCGGAATTGATGACGGCGACCTCGTTGTAGTAAGAAAACAGGCTTATGCAGATGAAGGAGATATAATTGTTGCCCTTGTTGATGGTCAGAATACGCTGAAAAGGTTTTACCGAGATAAGGAAAAAAAGAAAATCATCCTTCATCCGGAAAATAAGCGTATGAAAGATATACTTGTAGATGACTGCTATATTCAAGGTGTTGCCTGCAATGTTATAAAAGCGTTATAAGCGAGGGCGATCATATGAGAAGTTTTGAAGGAATTCGCTATCCATTTTTAGATAGTGCGGAAATAAAATTACCCCAAATTGGTTTCAGGTTATGTGCCGATAAGGGAAAGTTGGAGGTGGACACAACTTGAGTAATTATATGTCACGAGCTGAGATTGAAGAAATCAGCGAAGGCTTGATTAAGATATACGCCCAAAAGTACCGAAATAAAGCTGTTCAGTACATCGACATTGAACACTTCATTACAGAGTTTTTGTCGCTGAATATTGAATATGCTTCTTTTGCGGAGGATGACAGCGGCAGGATAGGTTTTTTGGCAGATGGTGAAACACCGCTGCTTATTCATCAGGAAGGAAAAATTATTCCCTTTGTTTTCCCGAAAGATACTATCGTGCTTGATAAATTCCTTTTATCAGAAAAGGAACAAGGGCGTCGAAGATTTACAATGGCACACGAAGCGTCACATCATATCCTGTGCAAGATGTATTCAGTACCGAGTGCAGGACGATTTCACACAGAATATGACAGTGAACGAAGTTACTCCAAAGATGAACTTGTTCAGATGTTCGCTTCGGCAGAGTGGCAGGCGGATACAATGGGAGCCTCTCTGTTAATGCCGAGATACATCATCGAAAATGCAATGGCGAAGTTTCATAATTCGCAGCCGATTAAGATGTACGGTAATTCGACAATTACGCAAAAAGACAAAGCGATTATCCGCAATATGGCAGCCTATGTAGGTGTGTCATATACTGCTTTGTTAATCAGACTGAGAGAACTGGATATGTTGGAATATCACGATATATCCGAGTACATTTCCACAGAGTTGAATTTAGGAGGTGGTGTGATATGAGAGTATCAACCACTTCAGTAAGACCTGAAGTACAGGAACGCCTGCGTCTATCCCGATTGGAAGCAGAAACTTTACAAGAAAGAGATATACGCTGCCCTACTTGTGGGTTCAGAATACAGAGAGTCTATTCAGACGCAACTGGACATTTAAGCGTGAAGTGTCAGAAATGCAAAAATGTCCATATTCTCAACCTTGCCTATTTCCGCCGTATGCGCCGAAGTGGACGGGACAAGAGATAGTAGGTAAATACAGATACAATTAAATATTTTATGATTTCAAATCGAGTAAGCGGAGATGACAAGGTTTCTTGTTAGGCTACCAAGCACCGTATGAAGCAGGATAAGTTAGAGGATGATATCCTCACTTATCCCAATTCTACGGTGCTTTTTTCTTGCTCGAATTTGCTTCATACGGTCTGGAGTCCTTCCCCGACTTGCTCGGGAAAGGACTTTTATGTTTTATACCATTTGGCAATGTCAAATAGCTAAATACCCGTAATCTCCGAATTTTTGATTTCAACCTTATATATCAAAAATTCAAAGTTTAAGGAGATTACGGAAATGAGAAAATTTACATTAGAGCAACAAGAAGAATTATTTGCCAATGAATGCAAAGTTATAAATTTGCAATACGAGTATCCCGGCTACACAGGGGATCTAAAATGGGCAATTATCTCTAAACTGACAGAAAAAGAAATACTTGAAAAATACCGTTCTGTTGTCAGTGAATACATACCTTTTGTTGTTTTAACGCCAGCTTTTGGTGATGTACGTGATGAGTATCGTAGGAATGAAAAAAAGTTTCAAATGAGGGCAGTAAGAAAACACGATTTCTATAATTTTGAAGATAGCGAAATAGAATTATATCACGCCGAGTTGGTAACTAATGATTTAGAAAAAAACTTTATTAAGAGTGAAGAAGAACAGACTTTGCGAAAAGCCATTCAGCAGTTAAAACCTATTCAGAAAGAACGTCTTATCAAATACTACTTTGAGGGGAAAAGCAGCCGACAAATTGCAAAGGAAGAAGGCGTTAATTACAGCAAAGTTGAGAAGTCTATAAATATTGCACTTAAAAATTTGAAAAATTTTTCGAAATTAGGGGGTGCATTTGACCTCTCCCAGTGGGAATAAGTGAAGGGACTTGTTTCTACTCCGGATATGAAACACCTTTCAAATATTAAATTGAGAGGGTTTACATTATGAAACTTGAAAGCAGTCAAAAAGTAAAACGTGGAGAAATCTATTTGTATGATTTCGGTAACAACGAAGGCTCTATTCAAAACGGAATACGACCTGTTCTTGTCATACAGTGTGACGAAGGAAATCAGGCAAGTACAACAACGATTATTGCTGCATTTACTACAGCAATAAAAAAACAGTTTTTACCTTCCCACATTGTTGTTGGAAAAAAATTTGGCTTGAAAGAGCCTTCAATGGTTATGCTTGAGCAACTGAAAACGGTTAATCAGTCAGATCTTACAGAGTATATCGGGATTGTGAATAGCGATTATTTAATCCGAAAAATCAATAATGGCTTGAAAACAGCGTTAGGCTTGTGGACAAACAGATCGCAGCCAAAGGGTGAAATCAGATGTTTATGTAGTCATTGCTTGAAGGATTACAAATCTAATCCCGAATATGTAGTGAGAAGGCTTGATCCGTTTTCCAAAGTAAAACAGAAATGCGACAAGTGCAACAATATGGGGTTTGACTATGTTGTAATAGACAAAAAATATGACGTCCCAAAAATAAAACAAAAGGTGAAAGATTAGGATTGTCAATTATGCAATGGTAGAAATCGCATAATTGCTGTTTGTGCAATATTTGAATACAATACAGTTAAATCTCTGAGACAAGGAGGTAACTGTATATGAACTGATAAAAGGAGGTTCAACAATGGACGAAAATAGAGGAAGAATGTTAGGTTCAAAGCAAGTAGCTGAAATTCTCGGTATTTCAGTATCATATGCTTATAAAATAATTGATCAACTAAATCGAGAACTTGAAAAAGCTGGGTATTTGACTTTACACGGAAAGGTGGATTCTCTATATCTAAATCAAAGATTTTTCCCTTCTTCCGAAAAAATACAAACAGAAAACAGAAAGGAGTAAACAAATGCCGCAATATAAGTATCAAGTCAAAAAAGGTGTTAAGTGGTTATCAAAATTCAACTATACCGATCCAAAGACGGGAATAACGCAGACTGAATACAAGAGAGGTTTTGACACCAAACGAGAAGCTAAAGATTATGAGGAAAGTTTTCTTGAAAAGCTTATCACAGACGAGGAAAACGAGGAAATTCCATACGAGAGGACATTTGAGGATGTTTTTCAGGAATACCTTATGTCTCATAAACGGGAGGACATTAAAGAATCTTCGCTGAGAACAAAATACAATATTTTTGAGAAACATATTTTTCCGACTTTTCGTAATGTTCCTGTTTCGGAGATAACAGATGATGACATAGCAGAATGGCAGACAAAAATGAGAAGCTTTGTTATGCCAAATGGGAAACACTTATCAAAAGCATTTTTGAGGACTATTCAGAGTCAGTTTAACTCGGTTATCAATTATGCGCACAGCAAGGGGTACCTCAAAATAAATCCCCTTGCTGATATAAAGAATATGGGTATTAAAGATAAGCGTGTTGAATTTTGGAACACAGATGAATATGAAAAGTTTGCTTATTACGCAATGAGATACCCAAATTATTACTATGCTTTTGAAGTCCTTTATTGGTGCGGACTGAGGGAAGGTGAAATGCTTGCGTTAACACTCAATGATATAAATTTGGAGGAAGGGATTATCAATGTAAATAAGACATATCAACGAGTAGGCAGACAAGATGTAATCAGTACACCTAAGACGCCCAGTTCGGTTAGAAAAGTGAGTATGCCAGCTTTCCTTTGTGATGAACTGCGAGAATACATTAGTATGCTGTATGAGCCGGAAGCAGATCAGCGTATCTTTCAGATTACAAAGTCTACCCTAACAAAGAATTTTCAAAATTTGACTCGTGAAGCTGGACTAAAGAAAATTACAGTTCACGGATTGCGACATTCTCACGTTTCTTTATTAATAAGCAAAAAGTATGATATTTTTGAAGTTTCCAAGCGTATCGGTCATAAGTCGGTTAAAACAACTCAGGATATTTATGGGCATTTGTTTGATGAAGTACAGAGAACGATTGCTAATGACCTTGATAATATGAGAAGGAGGTAAGAATATGTCAGCTAAAAATTGCGATAACCATAATAGATTTCGAGACAGGACAATAGGATTTAGGGTTTCTTCAGAAGAAGAACAGCAAATCAATACAGTGGTAGAACTTTCGGGGATGACTAAACAAGACTATATTGTATCTAAATTACTCGACAGAACAATTTATGTACAGGGGAACTGCAAAGTACATCGAGCTGTGTATGATAAGTTGACTGAAGTATTGAGTGAATTACGGCGTATTGAAAGCAGCAATGAAATGGGTGATGAACTAATAGCAAACATTGAATTGATTGCAAGTATTGTTGACAGCTTGTATATCAAAGCGAATGGATAAAGATTAAGTCCGGTTGACAATACCGGACTTTTTCATTATACTTATACATAAGGTTCTTTTACTAACTTGCATCATAACCGTTTGCAACTATTTCTTGGGAGTAATTGCAACACCTTTTGCAACAAGAAGTAGGATAACCCATATATGACATAGATAAAACCCCTCTAAAACGGTTGTTTTAATAGGAAAATTCCTTGAAAATAGGCTATATGATAAGCCAGTAAAAGAGTGGGAATAAATTGAAAAAGTCTGAAAACCCAGTAATAATGCGGGTTTGCAGGATTTCAAAGCCCTCGTTGATAAGATTTTGATAAGATTGCACTTGAACCTCTTTATCGGATGTATCAAGTGGTTTGTGGGTAAAGAGTAATTTCTGAAGGCTCACAAAAACTCCATATTAACATTAAACCCCGTACT
>CALXAM010000008.1 GCA_944386285.1 uncultured Clostridia bacterium
AACTGATCAAAGAAAAAGCACTGCACGGCATTACCGTCCGTGCAGTGCAGTACATATCTAAAAGCGAATTTATCTCATACATTTCATCGCCAAAACAAATCGCTTCAATACAAAATGAGACATATAAGGGGATTATAAGGCAGTTTATAATGTGAAGATTTGTGAATATGAAGATTGAAAATAGAAAGAAATTTGCTCTATTATAATTAAGCTCCTATAAAAATCCTAAGATTTTATAGGAGCTTTTGATATGTAAACATCCCAAACGATGTAGATGACGTATGTGGGATTCGAACCCACATCTAACCCTTCGCAAAAGAGGTGCTCTATCCATTGAGCTAATACGGTATTAAAAAATACTTTAGTAAGCTTGTTTTTAACAAACTTACGATGGCGGAGTGTGGAGGATTCGAACCTCCTCTGGTGCAGTGCATAATTTGTTTTTGCTCATAACGGTTTGTTGTTGATTTGCTCATATTCTTTTGGCCACTCCAGATGCACCATTTGCCGCCGACAAAATATTTGTGTTCATTTGGCTGTTCACCTCTAAAAATATTGTTATAAACGATAAAATTAGAGCAACCTTTTCACAAGAGCATTTCAAAAACATAGCCAGCAAAGAACAAATTATTACCAAAGGGAAAGCGACTTATTTTAATAAGTCGCTTTTGGCGGAGACGGTGGGATTCGAACCCACGGTACCAGTGAAGGTACAACTGATTTCGAGTCAGTCCCGTTATGACCACTTCGATACGTCTCCGTATATGTTAACTCGCATTCGCGAGGTTAACGCATTATTTAATTTTATTAGAATTTTCATTAGAACTCAGCGTGTCTCAAAGCTGTTAATATGCCGTAAACCCGCATTGTTAAAGGCTTGGTGAAGTTTTGACTTCTCAAAACAGCGCAACATTTCGAGTCAGGCCCGTTATGACCACTTCGATACCGCTCCCTATATGCTCAACCGCTGTTTTTCCTCGCTTTTTTTTCGATGAAAAAGGGCTTTGGAAAGAACTGACGGAAAGAACAGCAAACTTATTCAATTTTCGAACCGGGTAAAACCCGCACGGTTACAAGGTTTTTGGTGGACGAAACGGACAGCTCCCCGCAAGATTTCGAGTCAGCCCCGTTATGACCACTTCGATACCTCTCCAAGTAGAAAGCATTCAAAATCGAATGCTTAACTATTATAGCAGATTTGTTTCTATTATGCAAGTGTTTTTTAAATAAAAAGGTGCGTTGCATGTACAACGCACCTTTTTATTTCTATTTTTACCGAATTGCTTTTGTGCGGATTTCTTCGTCCAGTTTGTTAAACAACTCGTCGAGAGAAAGCTGACCGAGGTCACCGTCCTTGCGGGAACGAACGCCAACGGTACGTGCTTCCACCTCTTTATCGCCCAGAACAAGCATATACGGCACTTTGTCGAGCTGTGCCTCGCGGATCTTGTAGCCGATTTTCTCGTTGCGGTCATCAAGCTCTACGCGGTAGCCGTGTGCACTTAAGAGTTCAAACAGCTCGTTTGCGTATGCGTGCTGACGCTCGCCGATCGGCAGAATTTTCACCTGTGTCGGTGCAAGCCACAGCGGGAATGCGCCGGCATATTTTTCGATCAGCAATGCGAGTGTACGCTCGTAGCAGCCAATGGAAGTACGGTGAATGATGTACGGCGTTTTCTTTGTGCCGTCTGCATCGGTGTACTCCATACCGAATTTTTCTGCAAGCAGCTGGTCAATCTGAATGGTGATGAGCGTGTCCTCTTTGCCGTGAACGTTGCGGATCTGAATGTCGAGTTTCGGGCCGTAGAACGCAGCTTCGCCGACGCCTTCCACAAACGGAATCTCTAAATGATTGAGGATCTTGCGCATCATATCCTGTGCTTCGTTCCACTGTTCCTCGGTGCCGATGTATTTTTCACGGTCGTTCGGGTCCCACATTGAGAAACGATAAGATACATCTTCGTAAAGACCGAGCGTTTTGAGCATGTAGATCGCAAGTTCAAGGCAGCTGCGGAATTCGTCTTCCAGCTGTGCCGGTGTGCACATCAGGTGGCCTTCGGAAATCGTGAACTGACGGACACGGATTAAGCCGTGCATTTCGCCGGAAGCCTCGTTGCGGAACAGTGTCGATGTTTCGTTGTAACGCAGCGGCAGTTCACGATAGGAACGGCTTTTTGCAAGGTATGCCTGATATTGGAATGGACAGGTCATCGGACGGAGCGCAAAGACTTCGTTGTCTTTTTCCTCATCGCCCAAAACGAACATACCGTCTTTGTAGTGATCCCAGTGACCGGATACTTTATACAGGTCACTTTTTGCCATAAACGGTGTTTTGGTGAGCAGCCAGCCGCGTTTCTGTTCCTCATCTTCAACAAAACGCTGCAGAAGCTGAATAACGCGTGCGCCTTTCGGCAGCAGAATCGGCAGACCCTGACCGATCAGGTCAGAAGTTGTGAAGAAGCCTAACTCACGGCCGAGTTTGTTGTGGTCGCGTTTTTTTGCTTCCTCCATACGGGTCAGATGTTCTTCGAGCATGGAGGCTTTCGGGAATGCAGTACCGTATACACGGCAGAGCATTTTATTTTTCTCGCTGCCGCGCCAGTAAGCGCCGGTCGAGGAAGTCAATTTGAATGCTTTGATTGGTGCAGTTGTCATCAGGTGCGGGCCTGCGCACAGATCGACAAATTCGCCCTGCTCATAAAAGCGGATCGGTTCGCCTTTTTGTGCGTGTTCTTCGCACAGTTCTACTTTGTACGGTTCATCCATCTCGCGCAGTTTTGCGAGCGCTTCGTCCGGCGAGAGCGTGAAGGTGTTGAGTGCGAGCCCCTCTTTGACAATTTTTTTCATCTCGGCTTCAATTTTTACAAGATCGTCCGGAGAAAACGGTTTTTCGACGTCGAAGTCGTAGTAAAAACCACCCTCGATTGCCGGGCCGATTGCCAGTTTTGCAGCCGGGAATAAACGTTTGACTGCCTGTGCGAGGACGTGGGATGCAGTGTGCCAGAATGCTTTTTTACCCTCTGCATCATCGAATGTGAGAATGGAGAGCGTGCAGTCTTCGGTGAGCGGTGTGCGCAGATCGCAGATCTCGCCGTTTACCTCGCAGACGCAAGCGGCTTTGTAAAGGCCCATGCTCAGTTCTTTTGCAACGTCTGCGGCGGTGATACCGGCTTCTACCGTTTTGACACTGCCGTCTTTTAATGTGATGTTCATGTTCGGATCTCCCTTTCTGTGAATCAAGTATTTGTTTTGACGGGAAAAAGAAAAGCACTTCATCCCGTCACACAAGGGATGAAGTGCGTACCACTCCATGGTTCCACCCAAATTGCCGGACAATCCGGCCACTCATACCTGTAATAACGGACAGGTTCGCCCGGCACGGTTCCTCAAATATATCGATTGCCGTGCACTCCGAGGGTGGTGGCGTTTTGCCTCATTCGTTCAAAAACCCTTTCAGCCGGTGGGGTTTCTCTCTGACTGAAGAAAAAAGGCACGCGTCCCTCATCGTCGTTTGGATTTATGATAGCACGACCGATTTATAAAGTCAAGCCAAAAAAGGTTTACAAACTGTCCATATCCCGCAATTTTGTTATGTTATACTAAAAGATAAGTGACGATGATCGTTTGATTTGATTACGAAGGAGAGAAGCAAGGATGAACCGATTGTTTGATTGGCTTCGTCGATTTTTATACGGCCGATATGGTAATGATGCGCTTGGTGTGGCGACGCTCATTGGCTATTTGGTCTTTTCTGTTTTGTCGAGTGCAATGAATAATCTCATTTTGATGATTCCTGCACTTATATTACTGATTGTATATTTTTATCGGTTTATGTCCAGACGTACAGCGGCACGCTATCAGGAAAATCAGGTATTTTTGCGGATATGGGGTGGTGTGAAGCGCTTTTTCACACATCCCGTCGCATTTTTTAAGGATCATCTGCACTATGCGTATTTCACCTGTCCAACCTGTAAACAAAAACTGCGCGTTCCGCGTAAAAAGGGCAAGGTACGGGTACATTGTCCGAAATGCGGGACAGAATTTATCAAAAAAACATGAGGAAATCTTTGATGAAGCAGCGACGTGTGACGGTTACGATTGACCGCCCGCTGGGAAGCCGCCATCCGAAGTATCCGCAACTCATTTATCCCGTGAATTACGGCTATGTGGAGGGCATTATGGCGCCGGACGGCGAGGAACAGGACGTGTATGTGCTCGGCGTGGAGGGAGCGGTTTCTTCCTTTTGCGGGACGGTGATTGCGGTGGTCCACCGGGCGGACGATGTCGAAGAAAAGTGGGTGGCTGTTCCGGATGGCCGCACATATACACGCGACGAAATCGAAGCGGCGGTTTCGTTTCAGGAGCAGTATTTTGCACATGAAATCATCATGCTCAAGCCATGATAGCGTTTCCTATCAAGAAAAATAAAAGCGCTCGTCAGCAGACGGGCGTTTTTCGTTTTGGCCGCTTGACACGCGTGTCTTGACATGCGTGCTATACTATAGAAAATAAACATTTGATTAGGGGGCGGCGTGTATGAGTATAGAGGCTGTAAAAAAGCATTATGACGAAAATGCAGTTCAAGAATGGGAGCGATTGGAGAATCATCCGTTTGAGTTTCTCTTTACGACACATATGATGGATCAATATATTCAGTCCGGCGACACCATTCTTGATATCGGCGGCGGTCCGGGGCGGTATTCGATTTACTATGCAAAGAAGCACTGCGGCGTGACACTCGTAGACCTTTCTTCCGGCAACATTGCACTGGCGAAGGAAAAAGCTTCCGAGAGTCATGTGAACATTCAGATGCATGTCGGAAACTGCCTCGATCTTGATACGATGGCCTTAGGCACCTATGATCATGTTTTTTTGATGGGGCCGCTGTATCATCTTACAGACGCGGCGGACAGGGAAAGAGCCGTAGAGCTTGCATTAAAGCATCTAAAGCCGGGTGGAATCTTCTATTGCTCGTTTATTCTGGATTTTGCCGGGCTGATTTATGACTTAAAGTATGGACCGGGCTTTTTGCCGAATGAACTCAAAAATCCGCTGACCGCAAAGCTGATTGATTCAATCGTTACGGGAACGGGTTACACAGGACCTGCATTTACGTCTGCCTGCTTTTTCAATCAGCGTCAGATTGAACCGTTTATGCAGCAATTCCCGCTTGAAAAGCTGCATCTTTTTGGTCAGGAAGGGATTCTTGCCTTAAAGGAAAATGAACTGAAAACATTTCCGAAAGAGGAATATGATTTATGGATAGAAACAGCGAAAAAATTTCTTGACCTTCCAGAGTTTCTTGCGCTTTCGGAACATGCCATGTATATCGGCCGCAAACGATAAGAGCATACAATGCGTTTTTATGATGTTTTTTCTGCATTTCGTTTTTACATCCATTTGACCTTTGCTTGATAGAAGACGCATTGGAACCCTGATACCATAGACACAGAAGATTGAATGTTTTGGAAACGAAAGGGGACAGGTTCATGCGGCGTGTAACATTGCGTGTTATGCGGGCAATTTTCAGGGGTGGTTTCGGGCTGATTCTCGCGCTTTTGGTGGTGAGTACAGTGATTCGGTTTTTCCCGTCGCTTTCATTTCTTGTGATGCCTGTGGTTATCACAAACACAGCGCTTGCCGCAGTGCTGATCGCAGTCTGGCTTATCTTGTATCGGTGTCCAAACTGCAAAAAGCTTCTGCCGCTGGTCGGATACGGCAATGAGGGACGCATGTGCCATCACTGCGGCGATCGGTATCGATAAAAAAGCGCATGAACCAAAGGCTTAATAGTGACAAGTAACTATTTGCCGCAGAGAACGGTGTGACCAGAAGGTCACGCCGTTTTTCTGTGACCATAGGTTGTTTCTGTAATGATAGGCTCGGAAATCACGGGAATTTCAATCTCATCCACGAAGTTGAAGTAGATTTTTACTTTCTGCTGACGCTTGCCGCTGGACTTTTCCGATGCGAACACGACGATCTTCTTGATATACTCGTTTACAATCGTCTGTGTCAGCTCCTGCACATCCACATATTTCTGTGTCAGTGCGATAAAGGCATCCAGACCGTCATTCATTTCTTCCCGCTGTTCCACCCATTCCTCGATAACTTCAATTTCGAGCTTCAAGCGTTCCTGTTCTTCCTCATAGCCTGCGGACATCTTCTGGTATCTGTCCTTGCTCAGTTCACCAAGAACGTGATCCTCATAGAGCCGGGAGATGATGACATCCAGATCGGCAAGGCGTTTCTTCGCCTGCTCCACTTTCTTTTTGTCATCACGGATGCTGCGCTCCTGATCTGTCCTGCGGCATTGCAGCCATTCCTCTTGAAATCCATCCACATCGTTTCGGATATACTCATTAACTGCCCGGATGCGTTCCAGAACAATGTCACGCAGCGTATCCTCACGAATATAGTGGGCAGTACAAGTGCCACGGTTGCTCTTGTAATGATTGCAGACGTAGTGATCCTGCTTGCCCTCAAAGCTCTTGCTTGTGGCAAAGTGGAGCTTGCCGCCGCAATCGGCACAGAACAGAAGCCCGGAGAAGAATCCCTGCCGTTCCGCTTTTGCGGGACGGCGTTTGTTTTTGCGAAGCTCTTGAACACGGTTGAACTGTTCCTGCGATACAATGGCTTCCTGTGTGTCGGGCAGATAGAACATATTCTCCGGCTCGTTGGGTATCCGCTTTTTCAGCTTGTAGGACTTGGAGTAGGTCTTGAAGTTGCACGTACAGCCTGTGTACTCCTGCCGTTCCAGAATACCCACAATGGACTGGTTCCCCCAATGGTACGGTCTTTCCGGCATCGGCTTGTTTTTGCGTTTTGCATACAGAGCTTTAGCGGTCAAAATCTGCTTTTCTTCCAGAATCCTTGCGATCTGCTCCGGTCCTTTGCCGTCAATGCAGAGGTCGAAGATCATCTTGACCACAGGAGCCGCTTCTTCATCCAGAATCCAGTGATCCTTGTCCTCCGGGTCACAGCGGTATCCGTAGGGCGGCTTGCCCATGTGCTTGCCGCTTGTGCCACGCTGACGAAGGCTGACACGGACTTTCTTTGAGGTGTCCCGTGGATACCATTCGTTAAATAAATTACGAATTGCAGCCATGCCCTCGCTGTCGCCCCGTTCGCTGTCCACTCCGTCATTGACGGCAATAAACCGAACATCGTAGCTCGGAAAGATGATGTCCGTGTACTGCCCAACGGTCAGATAGTCACGACCGAAGCGGCTGAGGTCTTTTACCAGCCAGCAGCCCACAAGCCCCTGCTTCACAAGCTCAAAGCCTTCCTGTACGCCGGGACGATTGAAGTTCGTCCCGGTATAGCCGTCGTCCACCAGTATTTTCAGATTGGTGTACCCATGCTCTCGTGCGTATCGAGTTAAATATTCTCTTTGATTCTGTATCGAATTTGATTCATCAGCCTTGCCGCCCTTGGCATCTTCCTTAATGTCCTCCACGGACAGGCGGCAGTAGATGATGGTAATTTTCTGCTGATCCAACATAGCGTCCTCCTTTACGGTTGGGTCAGCTGACAGAATCGGTGTGCATGATGGTATTATATCATGGAAATGAGTCATAGTCATGAACAAATCGCCCCTTTCTCAGAAAAAATGAGCCGTTTTACCTTATCGGCAAGCGGCTCACTTCCAGCACATTCAGTTTCAATGACATACCATGTGTTCCCGATCTTACGCTCAATGGTGGTACGGAACGGAAAAGTCAGAGCTTCCCACCGCTTTCGGCATTCTTCCAGAAAGTCAATGGGCGGCTCAAATACCATGTCAAAGCAGGAACTAATGTCAATATATCCAATGGCATCATCAATTTTCTCCATCGGGGCATTGTCCATAATCATCTTGTTAATTTCGTCCATAGTTTTCTTCATAGGCAAAAATCCTTTCTTATCGGTGAATATCGTGTTTCTGAGTGCTGCGGTGTGTGTACTCTCTGATGGTCTCCGGCGGGATGCGTTCAAGAATTCCCTTGACACGCTCATAATCGCTGTGCAGACGCATTTCCTGCAGCTTCTTGACGGTGCTTTCTTTCTCACTTTCTTCCAGAGCAGCGGACAGATCGGCATTTTTCTTTTCCAATGCTTTCTGCTTGCCGTCTGCCGTCTTGAAGAACTTTTCGTATTTCTTCATCTGCGTTTCCATAGCGGCAACATCGGGGATATACTTCTCCAAGAACGCAACGACCTGTGCGGATTTTTCCTTGTAGTTGGTGAATTTCATATCAGAGAGCAGTTCCACCAGCTTGTCATGCTGCTTGTTGAGCCGTGCCATCTGCTTGAATACCCTTGTGGGGATATGGTCACGCCCGGTCTCGCTGGCACTCTCGCCACGTTCCAGATCGGGATATTTCTTTACCATGTGTTCCCAATACTTGTCCTGCCATTGTGTGAGCTTCTTTTTGTTCCCTAAAATCTCCTTGGCACACAACCTTTTATCCTCCGTCAGAGGTACAAAGCAAAGGTGCATATGGGGCGATTTCTCGTCCAGATGCACCACAGCGGATATGATGGTTTCGGGAGCTTGATTCTGCTTGATGAATTCCAACGCTTCATTGAAAAATTCTTTGATTTCAGCCCGTTTCTTGCCCTTGAAGAACTCCGGTGTGGCAGTAATCAGAGCTTCCACCACACGAACGCTGTCAGAGCGTGTACGGCATCCAGCTTCTGCAATCTGCTTTTCGGATTCTGCCCTGTACTTGCGTTCCGGCTTAATCAAGTGGAAGTTAAGATGTGTACGGGTAGGGTCGATGTCGGGATTGCTTGCGTATTTCTCCTTGGTGCGCTCGTTGTGCGCTTCAATGCCGCTGATCTCCTGTCCCTTGTACTTCGCAAAGCGTAAAATAGCATACTGTGGAGCTGCCATTAGCGATCACCCCTCTTTCTCCATACGATCTCAAAGCCCAGCACATCGGCAAGCTGTACCGCTTCGGTATAGCGGAGCGATTCACGCTGGAGCTTGTTGGACAGGTTGGAAACACTGTCGCTCCATCCGTATTCATCCGCAAGAAGGTCCACGACCTCCTGCATGGTCATCCCTTGCCGTACAATGTACGACTTGATTTCATTTCTCAAATTCGATTTCATACAAAAATTCCTCCATAATTTCGTGATATTGGTTTGCTGTGCGGTGAACTGCTGTCACCGATAAATGATGATTTTGAAAATGGCGTTTTCCTCTCAGATTTCGTTCTGCGTAGTCCTGTCCACAACAGCACCCTATCAGGTTTGCTGTTTTGTGGGAGAGCAGACCGAAACGGAAGAAACACCACAGTTCCGTGAATTGGCTTTGCTGTTTGGTAAATCACCGAATGATGATTTCTGTACTTCCTGCGGTGTAAATCCTCACGGATTGCACAAGGCTTGATTTTAAGCATTGATTTTTTGCATCATTTTCAATGCCCGTATTAACGGTGGACTTCAAAAGTGCCGTACGTACTGTACGGTACGTACAGCACTTTTTCACTTTGCTCACCATTTTAGAAAAGAGGACTTCGCCAGCACCTCAATTCCGACAAAGCCACGCACCCGCTTTCCTCCGGCATAGATGTTGTTGGTAGCTTCCACGTTGTAAAGACGCTCATTTTGAGCAAGCTCAGAGCTGAGTCTGTTTGCCGACATGGGTTTTCGCACATTGTCCTCGCACCAGAGTTTGTAGGCTTCATAGAGTGCCTTGGAGCTTGCTTCACTGTCAGCCTTGAAGCGGATATATCCCTCCGATTGCAAGAACTCAATGACATTGTTGCTGCTTCGCTTGACCGTTTCCACATTCTCAATGGCTTGTCCGCTGATGGTGAACTGATAATTATTTGCAAGCAGTCGATGCAGTCCCTCCAAGCACCAAAGGAAAATACTCTCCATCTCGGACATGAGCTTTTCCACGAGAAAAGGATCGTCTGTGCGGTCAGCGGGTCTGTCCTTGGTGGTCAGTACGATCTGACGGCGAAAAAAGCCATCGGACTGGTCATGCAGGGCGGTCAACGCTCCGTTGCCGAAGCATAAAAAACGAGCGTACAGTTGACTTTGATAGCTCTGTACACCCTTGCGTTCCAAATCCATTTTGCACTCGGCTGTAACAATGGACTTGATATAATTGGTTTTGGGAAGTGCGCTCATATCCATATCATCGTCCACCATCAGCAGCTTGTTTTCCAGATCGGCTCGGCTGAAACGGTTGTTTTCGATTTTCTGAATGCTGGTGGTGTTCATGCTGTCACCGAGGATGGAGCGCATCACAAGCCCTATGCGGCTTTTGCCCTCGCCGCCCTTGCCGATAAGCATGAGCATTTTCTGCCCCTTGGTTGACGGAATAAGGCAGTACCCCAAATACTCCTGCAAGGTGGGAATATCCTCCGGCACGAGCAGATCGGACAGGAAATGCAGCCATCGCTGCGGCTGCGGTGCGCCCGGATTATACTTGACTTTCATGCGGTTATTGCAGTAGGTCTTGTCCTCGGTAAATGTGCCGTTTAGAAAATACGTGCCGTTTGCCATGTGGATGCGGTCTGTTTCGATGGGTAACGGGTCAGAGTATGCCATGAGCTTTAGGGTATCAAAAAGGCTTTTTACCTTCTTTGCAATGCCGATGCTCTGGCAGCTCATGACCTCATCTAAAATCATTTGCTGGATTTTGCCCTCGTCCTCAAT